>WBUV01000025.1 GCA_008933525.1 Bacteroidales bacterium
CCTGTCGGAAATATAATTCAAATTACCGATATATAGTTATTAAAATGTTGAAAATCTGTTTTTTGAAATATTTAATCAAAAACAGAGTAACAATTTTATACCATTTCCTATTAAACCTTCTATGAATGTTTAATTTTTTCTTTGAACAAAGATTGTTCAAATTGTCATGCAATCAAGCTGCCTTAAAGATCAAATTAAGCAATTAATTATTAAACAAACACAGAACCCTTGTTAGAATAGGAATATTTATACTTGAACCTGTAACAATATCATTTAAAGTTTTTGATACTTTGCCTTTTGCAGTATAAAACCTTAAAAGTTCAATTTGAGGAAAAAAGGAGTTAGGTGGGTAATTTAAGGGGAACAACAGTAGAATGGCTCTTTAGTATAGGTAGTTCCTAACTCCCTTTTTAACTTTTCCTCAATAATTGAACAACAATGTTTTTTAGAAATCTAGAATAATAATGTAACCTAAAGTGTATTAGATAAATGGAGTAGAGCTCTGTTGATCAAAGGTTCAAAAGTATGTTAAGGCTCTTAAAGTTTGTAGCCCTACTCCCTTTTTTCTATAATCTAAAAAACATTAATATATAAGGATGGGTAGAGAATTGTTACCCGTTTTTTGCAATTATTTTTTATTTTTTTTGAAAAAAATGAAAAAGCCTCGAATTTCGAGGCTTTTAGAGGGTGTTTAATCCCAGGTTATTTTAAATTCAGAGAAGGAATCCCCTTTAGTCAACGATTTAGGTATATCTATCTTAATATTTTTGCAACCTGAAATCTCAAGAGCTCTTTCCATCCACCCTGCAAATCGGTATTCAATTACTTTGTGTGCTTTTGGAAATTTAACCAAGTGAAGTATAACGCTTCTGTCTGTTCTACTGATAACCGTAATTTCGGATGGTTCGTAGTAGGCCTGAAGTACACGACCTGCACGGTCGATGATATGTCCTGGAGAACTCATTTTGACATATATTTTATAAACACCGTTTAATGCAACGTCGGCACTGTACCTGCCACATTGCCATGCACCATCTTTCTCGTTTCCGAATAAATGGATAGACATTAATGCTGTAGGAGTGATTATTGCATCCTCAATGGGATACCAGTTTGGGGCTGCTACTCCTTTCTGGAAAATTACTTTAGACTTTTCGGGGAGCTGCTGAAACCATCCATTATATTTATCGGGATGACGATCCTTAATAAATTCTGGTATTGTTTTAACTGCGGTTCCTTTAACTTGCATAGGGTTAGTTTTTATAGTTTTATATACATCATAATATTAGTAAATGAAACAATAAGTAGTTCAGCTGTTTCCCTATCTTTTTATCAACGTTTATTATACCATGATAAATATACAAAATTTTATGATGACATTTTTTACTACTAAACCCATTAAAAAAATAAGGGGCTTGAGTTTAACTCTTTGCCCCCTAATATTAATAAATGAATGAATCTTTATTCGTAGTCCTTTAGTGCTCCCATAAGTTTTTGACGCGAAAAGAAAATTCGGCTTTTTACTGTTCCAATTTTCAGGTTTAACTTATCAGCAATTTCTTTATACTTATATCCTGATGTGTGCATCTGGAATGGTAGCCTAAAGTCATCGTCCAAAGCATCAATTTTCTTGCTTATTTCGTTGTGTGAGTACATGGAGTCAGGTCCATAGTTTTCGGATTTGCTGTTGATCATGAACTGATTATCGCTCGAGTCAAATGTGGTATTCTGCTTTACCGACTTACGATAATTGTTTATGAATGTGTTTTTCATTATGGTGAATGTCCATGCTTTAATATTGGTGTTATCCTCAAACTTATCTTTGTACATTAGTGCTTTAAGATAAGTTTCCTGTAGCAAATCTCTAGCATCTTCATGGTTAGATGTCAAACTGTAAGCGAATCTTTCAAGATTTTGCTCAAGTTCTATGAGCGCGGTGTTGAATTCTTGCTGTGACATATGTTTGTGTTTTTAGTTAGACTAATTATAAATAATTTGTTAATGCAAATTTAGACTAAGTCTAAACAAAAAACAAACATTGAGGGATTGATAAATATCTATTGTAGAATTATTCTAAATAAAGGCTGGCCCGGATAGCTCTTTTCCTTGAGTGTTTATTGATCTGGTATAAATTATATCTAAATAAAAAATCCTGATTCTATCAGGATTTTTTTTATTAACGTACTTAAAGGATTTGTTTTATTGCACCATGGTTGGGTCTAATTTCCCAAATACTTTAATAAGATCCTGAGCATTAGAAACGTATGTTATAGTTTTTGGAACTTCTATCTCGGAAAGGGCATGCCCTGTTGCAATTATATGCACATTTGGAAGTTGTGTCGTAAATGATTCAATAACCTCTTCGGGTGTAGTATTAACGAGGGAGTAAAATGAGGTGAAAACCATTTTGCACTTTAGTTCTTTGGTAGCCTTAACCACATCTTCAATAGGAGTGGATTGTCCTAAATAAATTGTATTGTAGCCTGCATTTTTTGCAATATACGCAAAGTAGAGTAGTCCCATGTCGTGGAATTCTCCTTCTGGAAGGAAGAAAATGATAGGCGATGTTTTCCCAATTTCTGGTTTTATGCTATTCTTATATATCGTGCAAATGTGGTTTCGAATAACATTGCTGGCGAAATGTTCATGGGCAGTTGTAATTGCGCCTGTTTGCCATAAATCGCCTAATTTTTTTAAGAATGGGAGTACGAGCTGTTCGAACGTATATTCATTTCCATGCTTCGAAGCACTATCAATTATAGGCTGTAGAATACCTGCTTCATTATACTCGAGTGTTGCCGAAACGAGGGGTTCAATGTTGTTATTCCCTGGTTTATAGTCGGTAACAAACTTTGATGCGATGTCGGAAAGTTCATCGAGTGACAGATTAGCAAGTTTACTGATTCTGAACCCTCTTTTAAGGAGTAAGGAGATGTTGATTATAAACCTTACATCGTCATCGTTATAGCGGCGAATGTTTGTATCGGTTCGTTGTGGAGAGAATATTGTATAGCGTTTCTCCCACATCCTTATTGTTGCTGCTTTGATACCAGAAAGCAACTCCATTTGCTTTATCGTGTATTGAGCCATATAAAATTGGTTTACTATTGTTGTTCAATAGTATAACGAATTTGTTATGAAAAGGTTTAAGTTTGAAAATCTTGTTTAGTACTTGTGTATAAGCATCAAACCATCGCGTAAAGGAAGCAGAATATTATCCACCATTGGATCGTTTTGCACAATATTATTGAATTTCCGAATGGCAACTGTTTGATCGTCTATGGACTTTTGGTCTAAAACCTTGCCGTTCCAAAGCACATTATCGGCAATAATAAAGCCTCCATTTTTGACCAAGGGGAAAATGAGTTGATAGTAATTAGGGTAGTCGCGCTTATCGCCATCGATGAATACTAGGTCGTAGGAGTTTTTTAGTGTTGGGATGATTTGATTAGCGTCACCAAAATGTAGATTAACCTTATTGGATACACCTGCTTTGTTAAGAAAATCAACGATTATATCTCGTAGTTCATCGTTAATCTCAATCGTATCAATCTTTGCGCTGCTACTAATTGCTTTAGCCATGCAAATAGTTGAGAATCCAGTGAAGGTTCCAATCTCAAGTATTCGTTGGGGGTTTTGCATCTTGCATAAGAATTCCAAAAACTTTCCTTGAGTTGGGCCGCTTATCATTCTAGGATTAAAGGTTTTTAGATGTGTAACCCTAATCAATTCCTCCAAAACGGGATCTAAACGAGTTGAGTTCTCGGTTAGGTATTGCTCCAAGTTGTGGTCTATCTTATACATTTGTTTATCTATATATTAAGGTAGAGAGAAGTTTAGGTGACAAAATTTCGTTTGCCACCTCCATTATTTCCATTGCCGAAACACTTTCTATTTGGTTAAAAATTGATTCTAATGGATCGGGTTGGTTGTAAACTAGGTAACTTTTTGCTGCGGAAAGCATCAGGTTTTCGTTGCTTTCGGCCGATATGGCCATTTGTCCTATGATTTGGCGTTTAGCTTTAAAGAGTTGCATTACTCCTAGCCGTTGCTCCCTAATCCGAGTTAATTCCTTTAACACCAGATTATTTGCTTTTTCAAGGTTTTCCTTATCAGTTCCAAAGTATATTGTAAATAACCCTGTATCGGTATATGGTGTGTACATCGATTCAACATTATAGGCATATCCATGTTTCTCACGGAGAGCTAAGTTAAGCCTAGAGTTGGATCCTGGGCCACCTAGAATGTTATTAAGAAGGTACATGGCTATTCGCTTGCTATTTTGCAGATCGTAGGCAGTGGTTCCAATTATACAATGCGTTTGGTAGGTTGATTTGTTAACACTTTTCGATTTAGGATGATACTGGCTTATGGCAACACGAGGAGTTTTCCTATAGTTGGGCGCAACCCATCCAAGGTTCCTTTCGGCTAGTTTTTTCACCCTACTAAAAGGGATATCTCCAATTGAGCAAAATATAAGCTTGTCGGTATTGTAATTCCGAGATATAAACTCGAGAATGTGTTTTTTTGTGAATTTCTTAAGATGATGCTTGGTTCCCAGTATATTTCTTCCAAAAGGGTGACCTTCATAAATCAGATCCTCAAAGTCATCATATATTAGTTCCGAGGGATTATCCTTGTATGAGTTAATTTCATCAATAATGATATCCTTTTCCTTCTTAATCTCTTTTTCGGGGAATGTAGAGCGGAAAACAATATCGGATATTAATTCGAAAGCTCTACTAAAGTCATTTTTAAGGAAAGTGGCATGTACAACGGTTTCTTCTTTGGTTGTGTATGCGTTAAGTTCACCACCAACATCCTCGAGCCTACTCATTATATGGTATGCTCTTCGTCTTTTTGTCCCCTTGAATATGACATGTTCAATGAAATGCGCCATACCATGTTCATTCTCAAGTTCGTCGCGTGTGCCTGCGTTGATCATTATACAGCAGTATGCAACGGGAGAATTTACTCGTTTGTGGACTACTCTTATTCCGTTATTTAGTGTGTGTAACTCAAAATCCATGAATGGAAAATTAGATTGCAAATCTAATGCAATTCATAATACAATGAATTAAGAAATTGCTGTAAATAGTTACGGATTATAATGCCTGAATCTTTAAAAAAGATTAATTACTTAATGTAATAAGCCAATCGCCAGGGTTGTTAACGGTAATCTCAAAGGTAACTTCGTAGATCTGTGTTTTAATAGCATTTGGAGTAACGTATGTCACTTTACAAAGGAATGGGAATACTACATTTTCAAATCCCTTTTTGTTACCAATTTCAACATAGGTTCCACTATCGGATATCATTAATAGGTTTGCAACCCCATTGTTAGGTACTCCGTTCTGAGTCAGAGAAAACAGAACTCTTGCTCCGTTATTAACTCTGTGAACGGTATGTCTGTTTACATTAATTATTCGCAAAATATTATATGCTACTGGTTGTACTAACTTAACAAACTCACCATTTTTCCATATTCCATTATAGGTAGAGTCTTTTCCGTTTATTTTAGTTTTTAATTTACCTTGACCATGCCTTTTCCCTTCGTTAAAGTAACCCTCATAAACTTCGCCATCGGAATTTGAGTATGTGCCATAGCCATCGGGCAATCCATCTTTAAACTTTCCTTCGTATCGATCCTTGCCCTCTGCAGTTCCATTCCCGTGAGCTAATCCTTTTTTGCATTTCCCAGAATATTTACCTGTTAACTCAGGAAGAAGAACTTTGCACTCTTCGGTTTGTGCATGCAAATTATATGTTACAACAAGCATAATGAATGCTAGAAGAATAGATGTAGGTTTCATTTATCGCTATTTTTTTATAAATGTAGGAATAAGCCGTCAAAAAATAATCAACTGATGAGAAAAAAATTAATTGGTTTATCTTAATTTTCAACAATATAAGATTTTTAGTAAGAGATAGATAAAAAAAACAGTAGATTTTTATAATTGGGATTTTGGAGAAAACGAAAAAACATATATATTTGCACCGCAATTAAGCGCTGGTGCCATAGCTCAGTTGGTAGAGCAAAGGACTGAAAATCCTTGTGTCCCCGGTTCGATTCCTGGTGGCACCACAGCCCTCGAAGAAATTCGGGGGCTTTTGTTTTGTATAAACCTCATTAATTTGATAGTAAGAAAGATTTTGAATAAAAAAGGTTCATTAACTTATTTAGTAATGAACCTTATTGTTTGAGTAAGAGGGTGCGTTTACTTTCTCAATGTGTCGGACAGTTCTTGTCTAAAGATCAATTTCTCATCCATTATTTGATCGTATGCGTCGGCATTCAGAATAGTAATAATTCTGAAAAGTGAGTCAAGGAAAAATAGATTCTCATTTTCGAGTATTTCTCCCGCTACTGATTTTGTTTGATACTTATGTATTATGGTATAGCCAAGGAATTCGCCTTTGTTGGAATTTAAAAGATTTTCGAGGCTATCGATGTTGCTTTTATTGGGGTTTTGTTTCGATTTTTCTTCTTCGATCAGGTTGTAAAGTTGATAGGTTCTATTGCTTTTTTGGTAACGAGGTGTGAGTTCTCCGTATTCTATTGCTTTATAGCCAGGGTACTCATTTTTTTTGGAAACCATCCACTCGTTAATACTTTCGGTAGCTTTTTCTGTGGATGTTTTTTCTTCTTTTTTTGAAGTTTTATTACATGCAACAACAATTGCTATAGATATAGTTGCAATAACTAACAGAGAAAAATTCCTTTTCATAGCATCGGTAATTTTGTTACATGCTAAAGTTACGAGAAAAAACCAAAAAAACTAAGATAAAAAAATGAAAAAGGGGACCAAAATCCCCTTTTAACACTATTTTTTGCTTAGTTCTGTAAAATGCTTGTAAAATCTTGGAATAACCTCAATTCCATTGAAGAATTGTTCCAGCGGATAGTTTTCGTTTGGTGAGTGAATGGCATCGGCCTCCAATCCAAACCCTAGCAATATTGACTTGGTGCCTAGTACTTGTTCAAATGTGCTGATAATTGGAATACTACCACCACTGCGGAAAGGAACTGGTTTTTTACCGTAAACTTCCTCTATTGCCTTGCTTGCAGCCATATAGCCAGGGGTATTGGTTGGGGCAACATAACCCTGACCTCCGTGGTGTGGCGTAACTTTTACCTTTACATACTTTGGAGCAATGGACTCGAAGTGTTTTTGGAATAGCTCAGCAATTTTATGGTGTTCTTGGTTTGGAACTAAACGCATAGATATTTTAGCATTTGCTTTTGAAGGCAATACAGTTTTTGCTCCTTCGCCAATGTAACCACTCCAGATTCCATTCACGTCTAACGTTGGACGAATTCCTGTGCGTTCCATAGTAGTGTAGCCTTTTTCACCCCAAATTTCGTCAATGTCCAATGCCTTTTTGTAATTATCGAGGTTGAAAGGTGCACGGGCCATATCGGCACGCTCCTCAGGGTTTACATCCATAACATCGTCGTAGAAACCAGGAACGGTTATGCGGCCGTTCTCATCGTGAAGCGAAGCAATCATTTTTGCCAAGATATTGGCAGGGTTTGCCACCGCACCGCCAAATAAACCTGAGTGTAGGTCGCGGTTTGGTCCAACTACTTCAACCTCTACATACGCTAAACCACGTAATCCTGTAGTGATAGAAGGTATGTCGCGGGCAATCATTCCTGTATCTGAAACTACGATAATGTCTGCTTTAAGCATTTCCTTATTGTCGGCGCAGAATTTACCAAGGTTGGTAGAGCCAATCTCTTCTTCACCCTCAATCATAAATTTTACGTTGCAAGGAAGCGTGTTGGTTTTTACCATCAATTCAAACGCCTTGGCATGCATAAAACCTTGTCCTTTATCGTCGTCGGCACCACGAGCCCAAATTTTACCATCGCGAATTTCTGGCTCAAATGGTTTCGATTTCCATAGTTCAATTGGGTCAACAGGCATTACATCGTAATGTGCATAAACAAGAACTGTTGGGAGTTTTGGGTCGATAATTTTCTCGCCATAAACAACTGGATTTCCAGGAGTTGGCATTACAACTGCATTGTCGGCACCTGCTTTAAGAATTGTTTCCTTCCAGTACTCTGCAGCTCTAACCATATCGTTTTTATGGTCGGATAGTGAACTGATTGATGGAATGCGCAATAAACCAAAAAGTTCATCCAAGAATCGCTCCTTGTTCGCTTCAACATAAGTTTTAATGTGTTCCATAGCTATTTAGATTTGTTTTTATTCTGATTTTTGTGAAGATAGTAATTTTTCTGCATCCTCCAATTGCTCGTAGAACTCAGCTCCGTATGCTCTAATTATTGCATCTTTTAGAAATTTACATACGGGCAAACCATTATTTTCTCCTAATTTACGGGCAGGAGCGCAAACATCCCACATATCGTAGTTGAGTGCAGTAAATGTTTCGTAATCCTTAACACGGATAGGGTAGAGGTGGCAGGAAATTGGCTTACGAAAATCGACCTTTTTATCGAACCATGCCTTCTCAATGGCACAAATTGCAATCCCATCCTGAAACACAACGTAAGCGCACTCCTTTCCATCAACCAGCGGGGTAACCAAATCGCCATCGGTGTCGGTTACCGATGTTCCTTGCTTCTCTACTGCTTCAATGCCTGCTTTTACCATGTAAGGTTTTACTTTTGGGAGTATTTCCTCCAGTATTATGGCCTCTTCGGCCGATAAAGGAGCCCCAGATGAACCATGAACACAGCAAAGTCCCTTGCATTGCACAATATCGCAGCAGAATTTTTTTTTGATAATTTCGCTGCTAATAACTTTATCGTCAATTTGAATCATCATCTGCGTTGAGTATTACTTGCAGAGTACTTTTCCTTCCATTTCCGATGGAATTGGTAATCCCATAATTGAAAGAACGGTTGGAGCAACATCGGCAAGAATTCCTTTTTCAACACTCTTGTACTTATCCGATACCAGGATTATTGGTACAGGATTCAAGGAGTGAGCAGTATTTGGTGTTCCATCATCATTCAATGCGTAATCGGCATTACCGTGGTCGGCAATGATAATAACCTCATAGCCATTTGCTTTTGCTGCTTCAACAACCTCGCTAACGCACTGGTCAACTGCCTGAATAGCTTTTTGGATTGCACTGTAAATGCCGGTGTGGCCAACCATATCGCCATTGGCAAAGTTAAGGCAGATAAAGTCGTGAGTTTTTTTGTTGAGTTCTCCCACAATGGCATCCTTTACAAGGAATGCGCTCATTTCGGGTTGTAAATCGTATGTTGCAACCTTTGGCGATGGAATAAGAATACGGCTTTCGCCATTGAATTCCTGTTCACGACCACCAGAGAAAAAGAACGTTACGTGTGCGTACTTTTCTGTTTCGGCAATTCGGAGTTGCTTTAGTCCTTTGCTGGATACAACCTCGCCCAAAGTATTTGTAAGATTATCCTTCTCGTAAATAACGTTTACTTTCTTGAAAGTATCATCGTAGCGGGTCATTGTAACGTAATGCAATGGCATTGTTTTCATGCCAAACTCAGGCATATCTTTTTGAGTTAGCGCAATGGTGATTTCGCGTAAGCGGTCGGTGCGGAAGTTGAAACAAATAACCACATCACCCTCTTTAATCAAACCAACAGGGTTACCTTGACTATCAACCTTAATAATTGGCTTGATAAATTCATCGGTTACACCTTCCTTGTACGATTCTTCAATGGATTTTACGATATCTGTTGAAGGTTTACCCTTACCGTGAACAAGCAAATCGTATCCTTCCTTAACTCGTTCCCAGCGCTTATCGCGGTCCATGGTGTAGTAGCGACCAATCAGGGAGGCAATAGTTCCATTGCTTTTCTTGAGATGATTCTCCAGTTCACGAACAAAACCTAATCCGCTCTGAGGGTCAGTATCTCTACCATCGGTTAGTGTGTGAATGAAAACCTTGTTTAAACCAAAATCCTTGGTAATATCGCAAAGGCTGTAAAGGTGCTTATCGAGCGAGTGTACGCCACCATCGGAAACTAGTCCAAGGAAGTGAACAGCTACGTTTTTCTCCTTAGCGTATTTTAGAGCATCAACCAAAACAGGCATTTTGCTCAGCTGATTTTCCTTGATATCCTTGTTTATACGAACCAAATCCTGATATACAACTCTACCTGCACCAATGTTTAGGTGTCCAACCTCAGAGTTTCCCATTTGTCCATCGGGTAAACCAACGTGCTCGCCGCAAGTTAAGAGTTGTGAATTGGGATATTTTTTTGTTAAACCATCGATGTAAGGTGTTGATGTGCTGAAAATAACATCCGATTTATCGTGGCTTCCAATTCCCCAACCATCCAAAATCATTAAAAGTACTTTGTTGTTTGCCATATTAAAATCTAATTTATAGTCTAAAATATATAAACATTGCTACGGTATCCTATGTTCAGACATAGTCTGCAAAGTTACTTATTTTTCAGTAAAGATTTATTTGTAGAATTTGTATTAACGAATAGTAATGAAGGTACGTTTTTCAGTATATATAATTGCCTTAGAGTTTATTTTAATATGTAAACTTCTTTGTTGCGGATTTTAGGTAGGATGTTAATACCGTGTAAATTTTCAATTTTCGAAGATAATCAGTAAATTTCCAAGCATTAACTTTTTTTGGATTATGAATGGTTTGAATATTAGATATTTTCTATCTTTTGTTTTACTACTGTTATCTCATTTAGGGTTCTCACAGTCAAATATTGTAGGGTTACCTTTAATGAGGCACTTTTACAAGTCTAGCTATAATGCTGGAACTCAAAACTGGTCCATTAGTCAGGATAGTAAAGGGTTATTGTACTTTGCAAATAATAATGGAGTATTACGTTACGATGGGACAAATTGGAAAAGTTTTCCTATACCAGATAATAAGTTAGTTCGGTCAGTGCTATGTGTGAACGACACCATTTTCGTTGGTTCTTTTGAGGAGTTTGGTTTTTTAGTTCCCGACACAAAGAATGATTTGAGATACACGTCTCTTGCTACCCAATTAGGAAGAACTATTAAAGGATTAGATGAGATATGGCGCATATTTAGAATTGGCGATTCAACACTATTTCAAAGTTTTACACATATTGTAGTTTATAAAGCTGGACGGGTAATTACTTACCAAACCCCTGAGCCACTTCAGTTTTCCTTTACCATTGGCTCAAAGTATTATGTTCAGGGCAAGAATGGTAATATATATGAATTTATAAATGGAACATTCATCAGATTTGACGATGGAGGAGTATTCAGAGGAAGGCAAATATGGGCATCGCTTAGTATAAACGATAAAACAATACTCGCAACCCTAAACAATGGGGTTTGGGTTTATGATAATGTAAGGTTAAGTCCTTGGAAGGGATTAACAAACGATTTCTTAACTAAAAATCAGATTTTTTCAGCAGCGAAGGTTCAGGATAATCTTGTTGCATTTGGAACTATTCAGGATGGATTGATTATTACCGATGAGTTCGGTAACCTAATTCAGCATATCAATAAGAGTAAAGGTTTACAGAATAACACTGTACTTAGCACCTTTCTTGATAAAGATAAGAATTTATGGTTGGGCTTAGACAATGGAATAGACTACTTGGAACTAAACTCATCTATATCAAATCTTGGGGAGGGTTTAGGATTGCTTGGAGCTGTTTATACATCAACTGTGTATAATTCAAATCTATACGTTGGAACAAATCAGGGTGTTTATAAGACACAATGGCCAATTGAGCCTAGTTTGAACAGTTCTTCGATATTTTCGAGGGTTGATAACACTAAAGGTCAAGTATGGAGCCTAGAGGTTCTTGATGGCAAGTTATACTGTGGGCATAATTTCGGAACACTTTTAATTGACGAAAGCGCTCGAGTTATTTCGGAGGAGGAGGGTTCGTGGATATTCCTTAAGTTGCGTAATCAACACTCAAAAATGATTGTTGGTAAATACAATGGTATGCACCTCTATCAGCTAAATAATGGGACCTGGAACTATTTCCAAAAGGTTAGGGGCTTTAATGAATCGTCAAGAAAGATTGTTGAGGATGAGAATGAAAATATTTGGATGGCGCATGGATACAAAGGGATTTTCAAAATTAAATTAAATGAATCCAAGGATAGTGTAGTTCACTCTTATTTATACGATACATCCAAAGGATTTCCGAATAAAAATGGAATTAATGTTGAGAAAATTCGCAATCAAATAATCTTTATTACAAACCAAGGCATTTATAGGTATAATGCTCTTACGGACAGAATGGAGCCTTACGGTGAGTTAAATATAATTATTGGTGACACATTGAGCATCCGAAGTATGGTTGAAGATAAAAGCGGAAATATTTGGATTCATAAGAATAATGGTGTTAAAGTACTCGTGAGAAATTCTGAAGGTAATAGTGAACTCCTTTCCACTCCTTTGGCTCGATTTAGTAACAGCTTTGTAAATTCCTACGAAAACATATACATCCATAATGAATCAAATGTATTTATTGGAACAGAGAACGGATTAGTTCGATTTGATTTTTCTAAATCTAAAAACGATACAGTTGATTTTAGATGTTTCATAAAGGAGATAACAACATTAACTCCTACGGAGAGTATTCGGTATTTAAACTATATAAGCAAAAATAAGCATTCATTAAAACTGAAACATAAGGAGAACTCTGTTAGAATAACATACTCAAGCCCACTTTATTCTGATAATAATGTCACATATAGTTACATTTTAGATGGGTATGACAGTAAGTGGTCCGAGTGGACAAGCGATAACTATAAAGAATACACTAATTTATCATCGGGGAATTATTCCTTCAGGGTAAAAGCCAAAAACATTAAAAATGAGATAAGCGATGAAGCGAGTTACTCCATTTCGATAGGCTATCCATGGTATTTAAAACCATTGGCATGGTTGATTTACCTTATTTTGTTTGCAGGATTAGTTTGGTTGGTAAGAAGGATTGTTAAAATTAAAATTGCCAAAGCAACACTTAAGATAAAGGAACAACAACGCTTAGAGTTAAAGATTAAAGAGGAGGAGTATAAGCGCGAAGTCCTTGAAGCTGAGCGTGAAATTATCCGATTGCGGAACGAAAATCTTCAGGTTGAAGTTGACAGAAGGAAAATAGATTTAGAACATAAAAACCGAGAGATTGCGAGTATTGCGTTGCACATTACTCATAAGAACGAGATACTTAATAAGTTAAAAATCAAGTTAGAGAACGTTTCCAAAAATAACCCTTCTTCGCAAAAGGAACTGGAGGATTTAATAAAAACAATCAATTCCGATTTAAAGATGGATAATGATTGGCAGCGATTTGAACTCCATTTCGACGAGGTTCACGGAGATTTTATTAAAAGATTGAAGGAGCGGTACTCAAAGCTTTCGCCCAGTGAATTAAGGCTATGTGCATACCTTCGATTAAACATGTCGACGAAGGATATTGCCCAAATATTAAATATTAGCGTAAGGGGAGTGGAGATTAGCCGTTATAGGCTCAGAAAGAAGTTGGAGATTGAAAGCGATACGAATTTGATTGACTTTATGATGAACCTCTAGTTTCGGTTCTATTGTTTTACGAATAACCTTGAGTATACCTGATTATCAAATTGCACTTTTATGCAGTAAATGCCTTTTTGAAAATTTGAAAAGGGGATACTGGCGGGTAGTTCATATATACTACTATTCAGAACCAAACGGCCCGATATGTCGAATATACTTATTACTTTCGGAGAATTCTTTACATTGTTTGCATCAACTGTGATAAAATCGGAACAAGGGTTGGGGTATAATTTTAAATTTTGATTGTCCTGCTCAACAATATTCGACTCAACAAGCGACTCGCTGCTAACTACAATATCCTGAAACCAAAGAGAATCAGCGGCTGATTTTCCGTAAAGTCCATAGTTAATGTAAAAACGGATACCTTTAATCATCGATTTATCAGTTGTTTGCCCATACAAAGGAGTATTGGAACCCCAGTTACCATCGAAATTGAATGAGTATACATGGAACTCTCCATTTGGTGTAACTGGGGTGAACCTAAAAACCGGTGTAACATCGGTTAACCGGTTTTCTGTGTCAAACAAGTCTGCCCTTACAGCAACAGAGTTGCTGTAGTTGAAGGTTTTCATCCAAATATTAAGGAATGTATGGTTAGTCATGTTAACTGGCGATGGAAATTCGTAAGATACGTAAGGGTAATCGCCAGGCTTCGTTATATTATACTTTACGCAAAGCAACGAGTCTTGTTTTGCCAGTGAAATTGAGTTTGATGTATTTGAAAGATTTGTCCATCCCGTTGTTCCATTTTCCTTAAAATTTACCAAGCTATATTTTTGCCCCGATGGATTAACACTCATCACCACAGAGTGGTTGTAAGTTCCAGCAGCCTCGGGATGGTTAATTTGTACTGAAACATTTCCTTGTGTGCTACCCCAGTTAACAGTTATTTGATGAGTTCCCTGTCCGCTAACAATTGTAGCACCCTCGGGAACACTCCAGTTAAATGTTGCGTTAGTTATGTTTTGGATACTAAAGGTTAGGTTGTTTTGATTCGCCGATGCGTAATTTGGTCCTTGTATCTTAATCTGATCTAGAGTGATGTTTTGGTAAACTCTAACATAGTCGATATAAAATTTTTGTGGCCAAATATTTGGATCGACACCTTGTGCACCACCCCAGTTTCCACCAACAGCAAGGTTTAATAGTATGTGAAATGCTTTATCGAATGGCCAAGTTGTGTAGCCCGTATTCTCGTTGGTAAAAGTGAAATATTTTGTATTATCGACGTAAACCTCAATTTTTTCAGCGCTCCATTCAACAGCGTATAGATGATAAGTTGTTTCGGCATCGGCAACGCCTGTGTTAGCTGTTTTTTGTGTTCCAATGGAGTGATTGTAAGCCTCGGTGTGAACACTACCGTGAACAACTCCTGGATCATACCCAACATACTCCATAATATCTATTTCGCCACTTTTTGGCCAATTCCCATACTCCCAGCCTGTGGGAAGCATCCAGAACGCTGGCCATGTTCCACGACCCGATGGGAGTTTAGCGTATGCTTCAATTCTCCCGTATAGCCAGTCGCCTTTTTGGCGGCTTACCAATCGAGCAGAGGTGTACTCTTTGCCATTGTACGATTCTTTTCGAGCTTCAATAACAAGTTTCCCGCTCTCAACTCTGGCATTTTCAGTTCTATTCTCGGTGTAATACTGCAATTCATTATTACCCCAACCGCTTCCACCAACATCGTAGCTCCATTTTTGTGAGTTTGGAAGACCAGAATAGTTAAATTCATCGTTCCAAACCATTACCTGAATTTGTGCGATGCTTGGTATCGATAGGAATGCGATTACAATTAGTATTATTATTTTTTTCACGAGAAAAATAGTTTTTACACTTATTAAACAACTATAATACGATTAATAAAACAAAAGGGTTTAGGATAATTAGGTGAAGAAATAAGCCTTCGGATTCGAAATGCAAAATCCGAAGGCAAACACAACTTAATCCTCTAATTTAAAACTCAACTCTAACAACTTGTCCGAATTTCCACCAACGAATACTTTAAAATCGCCGGGTTCAGTTTTGAACTCCATATTTCTTGTATAGTATGCTAAAT
>WBUV01000484.1 GCA_008933525.1 Bacteroidales bacterium
GGATTTTCTTCTGGTTCAGTCATGGTAAGCCTTAAGGCAACATTTCCGATTGTAGGGTTAGCCATAGGCTGGATGCTCCAGTTTGATTGGTTGAATTTCCAGAACGATCCCATGGCGTTTCCATCATACCCAATACCCAGAGGCTCATTACCCAGTTGTTTTACAGTAACCAGATAACTGAACCCTCTAGTACAAAATACTGGTTCTTCGAGTTGATAATTAACAAAAACATCGGAACTTTCGGCGGTTTTGGTGAAGTAGTTGGTGTAAACAATACGTTTAATGGAATTGTCGGTTGGATTCAACTCATAAATGGTTACTTTAAATTCAAAGGGCGTGAATTCCTTGGTGTTGTTAAATGGAGGCCACTCAATTTGAACTCCACCAATAAACGCATCAACAGGAATTTTATAGATATTCCCAAATTCCTGATCCTTACCAAGCGAAAAGCCCCCAATAACTCCGTTATCTTTGGCAAAAATGGACTCTACTACATTTATATATACTGTATCGTAGTTATTCTCGATGTAGAATTCGTTATCGGTATCCATTCGGTGTATAAAAAAGTGTTCGCCAATATTCTTGATGTAATGCTTATTTTTGAATGCAACACTACGCATTTCACCAACAGCAAGTGTATCTGTAATCTCGAAAGTGTCCCTAAAGGTCTGTTCATCTGCCACAACTTCGAGTTTTATGGTGTCGGGATACTCTATACCATTGTTAATAATATTCGTTTTAAAGGCGAGCTCTACGCTATCGACTAAAAAGAGCGGAATACTTGTATAGTCAAACGGTAAGGCTTTATTCTCGAGTTCGTAGAATTCTTGATCTACTAAGTAAATATCATCAATGGCGAGCTGATTACCCCTTGGATTAAGGTTGAAATTGTCGTAAAGGAGGCCAATACGAATTTTTGAGCCCGCATATTTTTCTAGATTAAGTATGATTCGCTGTTTATACTGGTTGCTAATGCTATTTTCGGGAGTTGTTCCCCACGATTTGATTGTATCGGTAACCTGTGTCTCGGTATTGTAAGCAACAACGTGAAAATGAGTTGGGTAATCGGTTGAGTAAAAATACCACAACCAAAATGCCAAGTTTAAAGGTTTATCGGTAGGTAATGTGATTGTATCCTTTGATAATAGCCAGGTAATATCGTCGGCAGTATAAGTTATTGCAGCGGAATTGTTCCCATTTTTGATATAGTTGATACCATTCCCGTAAAAACTAGACAATGAACATTGGAACCATACTGTGCCGGTTGCGGGATAGGTTTTTTTGAAATCGATTGAGTCGCTCCTTAGAATTTCCCACTTCGAAAAATCAAATGCATTTCCCTCAAAATCATCGTAAAACAAAATGCTCTTGGTGTTTTTTAAGGAGTTATCGCTTGCTTTTTTCTTAGGACTTGTGATTGTATAGCTAGATTTCTCTCCAAATGGCATACGCTCAAGTTGTGCAAATAGTGAGTAAGTTGTGCCAACTAGTAGTAAACCGATTAGTAGACTTCGTTTCATATTGGGAGTATTTAGTGATAAACTATAATTCAAAACAAAAAACTTAAAATTATACGGAAAAATCAAATAAAAGTAATAAAAAAATGGTGATAATCTGATTGAAACAAATGTTAGCACTAAATTATGTGTATTGTTATGGACTCAAACAAAAAAAGATCCCAGAAAAATCTGGAATCTTTTCGAAATAAACTCGATAATTAATCTCTTATATCTTAGCCAACGCTTGGTCTAGGTCGGCAATAATATCTTCTACATTCTCAATACCAACAGAGAAACGAACTAAACCATCGGTGATGTTTGCTTTGAGCCTAGCATCGGGAGCCATTTTGGAATGAGTCATCGATGCTGGGTGCTGAATTAGTGTTTCAACACCACCAAGCGAAACGGCAAGCATGGCAAGCTTTACGTTGTCCATAAGAACTTTACCTGCTTTTAAGCCGCCTTTTAACTCAAAGCTAATCATTGCACCGGGGCCTTTCATCTGTTTTTGAGCCAGTTCGTACTGTGGATGCGATTTTAAGCCTGGATACTTCACCCATTCAACCTTTGGATGTTTCTCAAGGTAATCGGCAACCTTCATTGCATTTTCCTGAGCACGGTCGATACGAATTGATAATGTTTTGATGCCGCGTAGCACCATATACGCTTGGTGTGGATCCATATTGCAGCCCATATTAACCATTGCAGGGCGAACAATCTTGTAAAGTTCCTGTGTTTTGGTAACGATAATACCTGCAACAATATCGGCGTGGCCGTTAAGGAATTTGGTCATTGAGTGGAAAACCACATCGGCACCCAAATCCAAGGGACGCTGTAGGTATGGACTGCAGAAAGTATTATCGACAATAACCACAAGGTTATGCTGATGTGCAATTTCGCTGGCGGCTTTAATATCGGTAAGCGCCATTGTGGGGTTGGTTGGTGTTTCGAGGTAAAGCATCTTGGTGTTAGGCTTTATGGCAGCCTTTATAGCCTCCAAGTCGCCGGTGTTAATGTATGTGCT
>WBUV01000485.1 GCA_008933525.1 Bacteroidales bacterium
GTTGGTATTATCGGCATCTTTTTCTCTAACTATTTCAATTAAACCAGCCCAACCACGCCGAAGACCTATGACACTAAAACCTTCGCGCAGAGCTCTAATTGTTATTGCCCTAATTGCGGGATTCAAACCCGGAACATCGCCCCCGCCAGTTAGTATTGCGATTACAGGTTTAGTTTTAACCATATTGTCCATATTGGTAAATTTTGAATGTTTCTAAATTTAATGCTTTCAATTGCTAAAGTCAAGCAATCTTTAAAGATACTCTAGCGCCATTAAATCAAAAAAAATTCACAGGAAGAACTCCTTTTACGTCAGCGATTAATAAAAACAAACTATTCCTACTGGGGAAATTTGGGCCTATCATTCACATTCGGATCCAAATTCAACAATGTTGTTAATCCGCGATTCGATAACTAATAATTTTTAATCAATAGTAAAACTATCGGCATCCAAGTATGCAGGAAAACTTTCCCGGTAAGTATTAAGCTCATCCATAGATAATGTTGAGGAAATTATATCCTCCTTATTCGGCGATGCCATGGAGAGTATTTGTCCCGTAGGATCAATAATCTGAGAATCGCCAATGTGAGGGATGCCATTACCATCGGCCCCAACTCTATTGCATGCTGCCACATAACACTGATTCTCTATTGCCCTGGCAACCAACAATGAGTTCCAAGCAAGTCTTCTTCGCTCAGGGAAATTTGCCACCAGCAATATTAAATCGTAATCGGATTTATTTCGACTCCATACCGGAAATCGCAAATCGTAGCAAACCAATAGTAAAATTCGCCAACCCATGTAGTTTACAATTACTCTTTTACTCCCAGAGGAGTAATACTTATGCTCCCCAGCCATCCTAAAAAGATGTCGTTTATCGTAATAACTAATATCGCCATTGGGAAATGCAAATAACATCCTATTGAAATATTCTCCATCCTCGGACGCAATGTAACTACCTGTAATTGCAACATTGTGGTTTGTTGACATTTTTCGAATCCAATCTACCGTTTTTCCGGGATGCGACTCAGCCAACAACTGAGGCTGCATACTAAAACCTGTTGTGAACATTTCCGGTAAAAGGATAAGATCTGAATCCTTTGCAATTTTGCTTATACTAGCCTCAAATTTATGAAAATTCAAATCTTTGTTCTCCCACTCAAGACTTGACTGAACTACGGATACTCTCATCTAGAATCGTTTTAGGAAAGTAAAAATTAATGATTTAGGCTCCTCCAATTAGCCATTTCTGCATTAACCAGTTTTTCGTATTCACAGCTAATTTGATTGATCAGATCAACATTAACGTTTAACTTAATATCATCAATTTTGGCTATAGGCAATACACCTGGCGATGTTCCTGTTAAAAATGCACCTTCAATATTCTTTAGTTCGTTGGATTTAAGGCTGTTGAAAACAACCTCTATTCCAAGTTTGTTCGATAAATGAATCACCTTTTCGCGGGTTATTCCGCCCAAAACATCGGCTGAGGGAGCTGTAAATAGTTTTCCATTCATCACGAAAAAAACATTCGAACGGCTACCTTCTGTAATTAGACCCTGCTCATTAATCATTAAAACTTCATAGCATCCACTATTCTGAATAATTGTATCGGCATAACTCCGCAACGACTTGTTTTCTGCCTTTATTTCGGGGTTTAAACGAGTGGCGTTAATGGTTTCAACATAAACCCCTTTTTCTCTCTCAAGTGAAGAAGGATACTTTGATGGTATAAAAAAGATTAAGTATTGAGGAAACTCCACCTGATGTGTATAGTTAACAACAATTTTTATATTCTTCTCATCTACAGGATTTTTCAATAACAACTCAACTATTGATCTATTTAACTCATCGTAATCTAACTGTTTTAGTTTAGCAAGATTTATTGAGTTATGGAGACGACCAATGTGTTCTCTAAGAAAAACTGGAGCAGATTTTTTAACCCTTACTACTTCGTAAATAACTGTATCACCTTTTATCTCCGATGATGAGAACTTATCAATTTCTAATAAATTACCATTTAAAATGAAGTAAAGGTCGTTTGATAAAGAATAAGACATTGAAAACAATTAATTATGGAAATAAAAACTTAACTGTTATTTTTTTAATTGATTGCTATAATAATCGCTTAAAATATTCTCAATTAGAGGAGTATAAAAGGTATCGAAGAAGATTGTTTTCTCGTTTTTTTTCGAGAATAATCTATTCAATTGCTTTCCGAACGACATCTTAGCGGTAAATGACACTACTGGATTTTCAGCAAAATCGCCCGCAAAATAGAATGTTGGCTCATTTTCCGTAGCCTGAATTACAGCAGGAAACTGACCCGATAAACCATGCTTGCTTAGTTGCTCTATTCCTGTTTCAGTTAAATCAATCCGATAATTAGCACAAACCTTTGCCGAAACACTAGGAACAACAAATTCGAACCAGCAACCATATGTCAACGAGTTGGGCAAACCATACTTTTTCTGTCCAATGGGCGTTGCCATAATAACTGGAGATAGGGATTTCAAG
>WBUV01000486.1 GCA_008933525.1 Bacteroidales bacterium
CAATAAAATGGCCATTTACATAAACATTATCTTTGGGTTGTATAAAGTCGCCAATCTGCGCACGTTGCTTATTCACAAAAACTTTTCCTTGCTCAATAAACTTGTCGGCCTCTCTGCGTGAGCAAAATCCCGAATCGCTAATGAATTTATTTAATCGAATTGAGGTTATCTTATCCATGCTTAATCTTATGAGTCAAATTTTAACAAAGGTACGAATAAATAGTTGATTCATAGAGTTTAGTTGTGTTGATTATATTGTTAATTAATCATATGTGTGTTGGATTAAGAAAATATAAATACATTTACCAAAATCAAATTTGAGACTTATGTTTGACTTGCTTAATGGGATTGATAGTGTTCGATTAAACTTTAGCGAAGGTGGGTTGCTTTTTATGAATATAACACTCGCATTTATAATGTTTGGCGTTGCTATGGAAATTAGGATTGAACACTTTAAAAATATAATAAACTATCCTAAAACATTTTTACTGGGTTTTGGTGCTCAATTCGTTGTGTTGCCAGCTATGACCTTCCTGTTGGTTTTAGCTCTTAATCCTCCTCCATCAGTTGCAATGGGTATGATTTTAATTGCATCGTGTCCTGGAGGAAATATTTCAAACTTTATTTCATCGTTGGCAAAGGCGAATGTTGCTCTTTCGGTTAGCTTAACTGCAGCTGCTACTCTCTCGGCAACTCTCTTGACCCCTTTGAACTTTGCTTTATATGGAGGTTTATATACAGCATACTCCGAAAAGGCTCTACATCTTAACATTCCTATTGAAATAGATTTTTTTCAGATGGCGCAAACAGTTTTTATCCTTTTAGGATTACCATTAATTCTAGGAATGTGGGTGGGAAATAAATATCCAGATTTTACTGCTAAATACATTAAGCCGATAAAAATTGGTTCAATAATTCTGTATCTCTCATTTGTTTTTGGAGCATTGTATGCAAATTTAGAGTATATGGGTAGTGTTGTTGTGCCAATTGGTATTATCGTGCTTTTATTAAATGCTCAAACATTATTCTCTGGCTATATTGTTGGAACTATTGCCAAGGTTGCTCGAGCCGATAGGAGAACTATTAGTATTGAAACTGGAATACAGAACTCAGGTCTTGCATTGATTCTAATATTTAATCCAAAGTTGTTCGATGGCAATGGCGGTATGGCTTTTATGGCTGCATGGTGGGGGATATGGCAAATGATAAGTGGCCTGGTTCTTGCCGCAATTCTTTCGAAAATTAAAATTCCACAACTTTCGGAATCGAGAGTCCCTGTTGATAATAATTAGTGAAATAAACAAATAGTAACAGCAAAAAAGTCTAGTAACATTTATTACTAGACTTTTCTATTGATCCTATACTTCATTAATTTATATTTTTTTGAGAATTACAAATTCTCTATCCTTTGTTGCAATGGAATTTATAAAACTGTAGAATTCATCGAATTTTTCGATTTCGAAATTGCCTTTATTAATTTCAACTTGACGATTAAAGGTAATTTTATCGCCTTCAACAGATGTGGTATAGGAATATTTACCAAAATTGTTTTCTAAGGCGATGTTTTCAGGAATAAATTCAACGGTGTATCCAGCAGGTATTTTGTAAATAATAGAATCGAAGTAGGAGTTTGAGTTTGAAATTTGAATTGCGAATTTTTCGTTTTGTATATGGCTCAGTTTATTTACCGAGGGATTAAAATAGAGTCTATTCGAACTTTTTGAGCAAAAATCTCTTATTTCGACATCATACTTTAAAGTTGATGTGGGCTTTTCGCTTTTATTTTCTTCGAAATTAACTTTTGTAACGCTAAATGTGGCGAAGTTTAATTTTTCGTTTAGGTATCGCTTTATTTCACTTTCCGATTCATTTGCAAATGTCTGTTCGCTAACTCCATAGTACATTCCAGCGTATTCTCTTTGGAAACTGGCCGTTGTTAAATTCCCTAAATAATCTATTTTAACAGTACCAGTTAGTTTAATGGAGTTTTCACCTTTTTTGAAACTTGGGGTTTTAACCAGTTTTCCACCTTCTTCG
Organism: Bacteroidales bacterium; assembly: GCA_008933525.1. Lineage (GTDB taxonomy): Bacteria > Bacteroidota > Bacteroidia > Bacteroidales > Tenuifilaceae > SB25. The sequence continues at coordinate 2,038 of WBUV01000486.1, forward strand.
GTAGTTAAAAGAACATACCTGTCGCTTGTAAAATCGCCCAAATAGTTAAAGGGAGCAGTTTGGTTGGTGCACTCTAGCCATACTGTGTCATTGGGTTGGGGTACGCAAAGAATAACGTGGTCAAACTGATTACTAACAAAGTTTGGATTAATATTCTCATTTTCACCAGATTTCACTAAAGTGTAATACGACTTTATTCCGACTACCTTTAACAAAGCCATGGTGTAATTTGACAATGCCTTGCAATCGCCAAAACCTTTTTCGGATACATATTTTGCCTCAAATGGTTGTAATCCACCAATTCCAAGCGAAATAGCAACATACCTAGTTTTCCCTTGCATGTATTCGTATATCGCTTTAATTTTTTCACGTTCACTTGGGATATCTTTCACAAGGTTTCTTACTTTTTCAGCTTCTTCGGGTGAAATTATATCTCTTCCTTCAATTATCTTATTGTTCCAATTCCCAAAACTTTTC
>WBUV01000026.1 GCA_008933525.1 Bacteroidales bacterium
AATAATTACTTTTCAAGAATCAATTGGAGATTTTGATTAATATATTATAGAATTTATACAAATAAAAAAGGCCGATAATATCTAATTATCGACCTTTTAATATCTCAGTTGCTATGATTACCTCTCAATAGATAAAAGTATTTTCTCAAGTTTTTCTAATCTCATTTTCAATTCTTTATTCTCTTGCTTAAGGAGCTCTATCTGATTCTGTTGTGCAGTACTCTTTTGATTCAACTCCTGAACAGCCTTAACAAGAGGAACAGTAAACTCAGAATAGCGGAGCCCATAGAAATCTTTAGAATTTTTAGGTTTATCAACTCCACTAAACTGATAGCCAAGTTCATTAGCGGCGGCCTCTACTTGCTGAGCAGAAAAACCGGTTTGTAATATCTCTGCAGCTAATTTCTCAGAACTCTTTATACGGACAGAATCTGGGGTTTGAAGTGTTTTTGCAATTAAGTCAAGATCAAGATAATAGGTTATTGGACGCAATTTCATAATAAAATCAAGGCCTGGGACATCCTCCTTTATATTGCGTTTATAACGCTCATCGGATAGATTAGTCCAAGCTCTGTAACCTCCAATACTAGTTACTGACGAGTTGCCTAGCCTAATTTGGTTGCTGGCGGTAATATCGGCTTGGTAACCTATTGCAGTGGAGTTTGAATAAGCCTCTCCATTGAAAAACGCCCACCAACCTACAGCAGTATTATAATTTCCAGTAGTGTTTGACCAAAGGGTGTATCCTCCATGAGCAGTATTTCTAATCCCTGTTGTGTTTTTCACCAAAGCAACACGCCCAACGGCTACGTTGTTTTCGCCTGATACGTTGTGTTTTAGTGCTTCGTAACCAATTGCGGTATTAGCATCTCCGCCAACATTCTCTTCAAGGGCCATACGACCCAGAGCTGTGTTGTACCCTCCTGTGGTGTTGGTGTACAGAGTGTTTGAGCCTATTCCGACATTTTCAAGACCAGTGGTATTTGAGTAACCTGCCTGGTTTCCAATATATACATTGTTTCCTCCGGTAGTGTTTGATTGTCCACTAGTGTTACCAATGAACACATTGTTTGTTCCAGTTGTGTTTGCACGACCAGCATAGTAACCCATGAAAGCATTGTTTGCACCAGACGAGTTGTATCGTCCTGCATCATTTCCAATGAAAACATTATTGCTGGCAGTGTTTGCGTATCCTGCATAGTCGCCAATAAATACATTGAAGGCACCAATGGTGTTGGTGTATCCTGCTAAGTTGCCAAGGAAAACATTGCTACTTCCTATTGTATTATTGTATCCTGCATAGTAGCCCATAAACGCATTTTTTGTTCCTGTTGTATTATACCGACCGCTGCCATAGCCAATAAAAGCATTATTGCTGGCAGTGTTTGCATACCCGGCTAATGTTCCTAAAAATACGTTGTAATAGCCCGATACATTTGAGTAGCCTGCTTGATTTCCAATAAACACGTTGCTGCCACCAGTAGTATTTGACATCCCTGCATTATTCCCCATAAACGCATTACTACCTCCTGTTGTATTGTTGTATCCTGCGTAATAGCCAATAAATGCATTTGTTGTTCCCGAAGTATTGAACCTGCCGCTGGCAAAGCCAATAAACACATTATTGCTGGCAGTATTTGCGTAACCTGCCATTGTCCCTAAAAATACATTGTATTGTCCTGCAGAGTTTAGATATCCAGTTTGATTTCCAATAAACACATTGCTACCCCCTGATGTATTTGCATATCCGCTATTATCTCCAATAAATACATTACTGTTTCCTGTTGTATTTGAGCGACCAGCATAGTAACCCATAAAGGCATTGTTAGTTCCTGTTGTGTTATATCGGCCTGCATCATTTCCTAAAAAAACGTTGTTACTTGCCGCATTAGTATATCCTGCATAATCACCAATAAACACATTATAGGCACCAATAGTATTGGTGAATCCTGCTAGGTTGCCTAGGAAAACATTGCTACTTCCTGTTGTATTATTGTATCCTGCATAGTAACCAACAAATGCATTCGTGGTTCCAGAAGTATTGTATCTACCACTGCCGTAGCCAATAAACACATTGTTGTTCGCAGTATTTGCATAACCCGCAGATGTTCCCAAGAATACGTTATAGTAGCCAGAAACATTTAAATAACCCGCTCTGTTTCCTATAAAAACATTACTACCCCCTGTTGAATTAGTGTATCCACTGTTATCTCCAATAAACACATTACTTGTTCCTGAAGTGTTTGATCTTCCGGCGTAGTATCCCATGAACGCATTGTTGGCTCCTGTAGTATTATATCTTCCGGCTTCATTACCAAGAAATACATTGTAACTTGCATTATTGGTATATCCGGCAAGATAGCCTATGAAAACATTACTACCCCCTGTGGTATTAGTACGTCCAGCTTCGTTACCAATAAATATATTGTAATTTCCACTTGTTGTTGCGTATCCAGATCGGTAACCTATAAATGAATTATAACTTGCATTGCTATTATAACCAGCTTGATAACCCAAAAAACTATTATAGTTCCCAGTTGTATTTTTATTTCCTGCATAATTTCCAACAAAAGAGTTCCCTGTTCCTGTAGAGTTTGTCGTTCCACTATAACTCCCTAAAAATGAATTACCTGTCCCGGAAGTATTACTATTTCCAGTAAGGTATCCTACAAATGTATTGTAGTTTCCTGACCCATTATTATATCCGCTTTGGTAACCAAGGAAAAGATTGCCTAGTCCAGTTGTGTTTCCATATCCAGCCTGATACCCTAAAAATGAATTGCTCGACCCTGTTGAGTTGGCTATACCAGATTGATAGCCAACGAATGAGTTGTACAATCCAGAAGTGATAGATTTTCCCGCTTCGTGACCAATAAAATAATTATCAGGGGTTAGGTTTAAGTATTGTGATGTTGATGCCTTTCCCTGAGTACTAATACCTCCAATAGCAAAACCTCCTTTTGCACCTTTAGTAGCATTGTTGATATAGATTCTTGCACTATCAGGAGTTATTCTTAAATATTCAACTTCGCCTTTGCCTTGTGTACTAACTCCACCTACGGCAAAACCGCCTTTTGCACCTTTTGTTCCGCTATCATCAACGTAGATCCGAACACCTTCATTGTATACACCAAGCATAACCCGCCCATTTTTGTTTTTAACCTCAAAAATAGGATCCTCGGGCAATCCAGTTGACACTGGCTGAACAATCAATTTTGATATTGGAGAGCCAACGCCTATGCCAACAGTATCAGACTTCACAGTTATTGTGCTTGAGGCGACCCAGGAAGTTCCATTATGTACTAACATTTGCCCTCGAGTTCCTTCAACCAAAGGGCCTGTATCGCCTTTTGCTCCATCTTTTGCAAGAATTTTCCAAGAAACTCCATCCCAAACGTAAGAAATCTTATCTGTTGAGTTATAGTAGGCTTGGTTTAATGTTGGAGAACCAGGAGCCGCAGGAAAGGTTCCCAACCATTGGATTGATATTCCATTTAATCCAGCAGGACCTTGGGCTCCGGTTAATCCCTGAATTCCTTGAAGACCCTGTGGACCTTGCGGACCTTCAGGTGCTTCAAATTCAACCCAGTGATCTGGATCACTTCGGGGTTCAGTAACAGTTGGTCCAACAGCAGCCTCGCATATCCACATTGAATTTACTAATGGGTTTGCAGAAGACTTTGCAAACACGTAATCGCCTTCTGCATAAGTGGTTGCCGAACTCCAATCACCCATGAGATTCAACCCTACACCTGCGGGGCCTTGAGGTCCTTGAATTCCTTGAATTCCCTGAGCTCCTTGAGTTCCTTGGGGTCCTGCAGGCCCAACATCACCTTGAGGTCCTTGGGGGCCAGGAATCCCGTCTTGTGCAATTATTTCCCAACTGTCTCCATCCCAAACATAAGAGATTTTATCGGCAGTATTGTAATATGCTTGATTAATATCCGTGGGAGTTGGTGCACTGGATAATGACCCAAGCCATTCTAATGAACGCCCATCCACTCCAGACACACCTTGGATTCCCTGGGGTCCGTCTAGACCTTGAGGACCAGTTGGACCAGTAAGGCCATCCTTTGTAAGGGTTTCCCATGTTGATCCATTGTATATATAAGACATTTTGTCGACACTGTTGTAGTAAGCATCGTTGGTAGAGGGTAAAAATGGGTGTGAAGTAAAAGTCCCCAACCATTTTATTGGTAAACCATTTAATCCAGCAGGCCCTACCTCTCCTTGTAATCCGGGATCTCCTTTTTCTCCCTGTAGTTCTTGTACTCCATCAATAGCAATTATTTCCCATGAGTCTCCATCCCAAATGTAAGATTTTTTGTTTGTTGTATTGTAATAGGCTTGATTTATAAGTGGAGAAACTGGATCTACGGCTAATGAACCCAACCATTGAACCGAAATCCCATTAGTCCCAGCGACCCCCTGAAGGCCTTGCTCTCCCTGTGGACCTACATTTCCTTGAATACCCTGCGGGCCTTGCATTCCATCAATTGAAAGTATTTCCCATGAGTCTCCATCCCAGATATAAGATATTTTATCAAAAGTATTATAATATGCATTATTTTTCAGGGGCGATGAAGGAGGATTTGCCAAAGCTCCCAACCATTGCATGTTTAGACCATCAGCGGCATAAAGAGCATAGGGAACCGACTGCAATTTTTGAGAACCCATGTCGGTAAATACCGTTGCCCCTTCTAGCATTGATTCTACTTTTAGAAATATTTCTCCGTCGCTCCAGGGCACTGAGCTAAAGCTTGCACTAGGATCAGTACCATTACCAACAATAATGCCTATTAATCCAAAAGTATTTGTTGTAACAACGTGTGTTTCGGCATAATGCGTTACAGTCCCATCGCGGTTAGTTAGGCTAATTTTTAATGTTACATTTTTATTTGGTATCACCTGACCTTCTGAATTTCTAATAACAGCCTGATAGGAAAATCCTTGAGGAGTTTGTGCTGCAATATCTATTACAAATAATAGCAAAGCAACAACCAATGAAAAAAATAACTTTTTCATAGTTAATAAATTATTAGATTAATAAAAAAGATCGTAGAAGAACTACTCCTTCACCAACTTAAATACTCTGGATGTCTTTGAATTTTCTTGAGTAACCCTGACAAGGTAAATTCCTGATTTTAGGTCAGTAATTGATAATCGGCTGGGCGAATTGTCCTCTAAAGTAATGACCTCCGAACTCACTTTTCGTCCAGTAATATCATAAAAATCTACAGAAGCATTGCCCCTCAAGTTTGTGGTCGAAATAGCAATAAAAACCTCCACTGTAGCTGGATTAGGATAGATTTTAATGTCTGAATTTGGCAAGTTGGGTTTTTCAACGTCAGTTGAAAAAAGATTACCCTGCTGAAATCCCTGTGTAATAATATAATCCGTAGATGTTAATGTGGTATAAGCAACTTCTCCCAAAGTCCAACTCAACGAAACCCCTGCGCTGGAACTTTCGAAGTATCCTCCGGCTGAAGCAACAACTTGCATGGCTATATTTTGTGCATGGCTCACCGAAAAGAATACCGCTAATACAATGGTTATTAAGTGCTTCATAAACTTACATATTAAGTTTTTTATTATTTATTTCCTAAAATATCCTCAACAAAGGTAAAGTAAACTAATTTTGTAACCTCAAATCATTCAAACAAAGTACAAGTTAATACCAAAAAAACAAAAAAGCACCTTTTTTACGTGAAAATTAGTAATATTTTGATGAACAATTAAATATTGGGTTTGGTTTACAATAAAACTTATTTTCTATGAATAATTCAACAATTGATAGTCTTAACAAAAAGTTCTTGGATAAATCTTCACCAGAGGTTTTAGCCTGGTTTCTAAAGGAGTATAATGGGAAAATCGCATTGGCTTCTAGCATGGGTGCCGAGGATCAGGTTTTAACTGATATGATAGTAAAAATAGATCCTTCAACTAAAATATTCACCCTCGATACCGGACGATTATTCCCCGAAACCTACGAGTTAATCGAAAAAACATCCTTAAGGTATAAAATCAACGTTCAAGTTTACTTTCCAAACTCAGAACAAGTTGAGCAAATGGTAAGCGAAAAAGGGATTAATCTTTTTTTCCATAGCATCGAAAACAGAAAAGAATGCTGCCATGTTCGGAAAATTGAACCCTTAAAACGTGCCTTCAAAGGCCTTGATGTGTGGATTTGCGGATTACGTCGAGAGCAATCGACAACAAGAACAAGCAACCAACTGGTTGAATGGGATGAAGCCAATGGACTAATTAAATTGAATCCGTTAATTGATTGGAATGAGCAGCAAGTTTGGGATTATATCAAACAAAACAGTGTTCCTTACAACGTATTACACGACAAAGGCTTTCCAAGCATTGGATGTCAGCCTTGCACTCGAGCAATTTTCCCAGGAGAGGATGTTCGGGCTGGGAGATGGTGGTGGGAGAATCCCGAGACCAAAGAATGCGGATTACACAACAGGAAAAAATAATTCCTACTTCAGCGCAATCACAAATAAAAAAGCCCCAAACTGGGACTTTTCTTTTGAGGTACCTGGCGGAGTCGAACCGCCGTAGTCGGTTTTGCAGACCGATGCCTAGCCACTCGGCCAAGGTACCGATTATTGTGCCCGCAAAGATACAAAAAAAATCAAATCTCAAAACTTACGCGTCAATCTATGCAAAATTTCTTTCAAGCGTCACGCTAACTCGCTCAATTTTACCCCCTAAGGGTGGATTCATTTTCGACACTTTAACTCGAATTCGGGTAATTTCTGGAAAGTTGGAGTGAATTGAGTTGATTATTCGCTCCGAAACATGCTCAAGCAACTTCGACTTTATCTTCATTTCCTCCTTAATCAGATTATATATAACCTGATAATTAACGGTATCATGGAGTTTGTCGCTCAGCTGTGCTTTGGCTGTATCAGTTTCCACTAAAACATCAACCAAAAACTGGTTTCCAACCACCTGCTCCTCCTGAAAACATCCGTGGTATGCGTAGAACTCAATATTTTCGACTTGTATTATGGCCATTTTAAGATTATTTCAGATTTTAGACTCAGGACATTTGGAAAATATCTTCCTCCGTTTTGTTTTACAAAAAAACTCAAAAATTTTCAGATAACTTTCCGTCTTTTTCATTTTCTTGTGTCATTATAGTAAAAAGTTTGCTTTTGGACTCCGATAACATTGAAATTACACAGAGGTTAGTTGAGCGTGCCCGCGGCGGCGATCAACAATCGATGTATAGACTTTACAAGATGTATGTACAGGCGATGTACAATACCTGCATTAGAATTGTGGCAAACCAATTCGATGCGGAGGATATCCTGCAGGAATCTTTTGTAAGTGCATTCAATGGATTGGAATCATTTAAAGGTGAATGTACGTTTGGGGCTTGGCTAAAAAGGATTGTGATTAATAAATCGTTGAATCATTTGCGAAAGCAAAAGAACTCGTTTACCGATGTTGACAATTTGCACCTGGTTGATGATGTTCACGACGAGGAGGATTTTCCGGAAATATCTCCAGAGATGGTTCACGAGGCCATAAAATCGCTACCCGAAAAGGCCAGAGTTGTACTAAACCTCTACCTGATGGAAGGTTATATGCACAAGGAGATTGCTGATATGTTGAGTATTTCGGAGTCCACATCAAAATCGCAGTACCAACGTGCAAGAACTCTTCTACAGTCGAGGATTAAGGAGATGATTGAACAAAATGAAACCGTTTAGCGAATAAGGATATGAAGTTTGAGGATTATATACGGAACAATAGACAGCGGCTCGATGTGGAAAAACCTGACGAGGAATTCCTTTGGGCTGGCATATCGCAATCGTTGAACAGTAAGCAAAAGAATCGCAGCCTGTCCATCTGGAAATACGCTTCGGCAGTAGCTGCATCGGTGGCTGTAACGCTTGTTGCTGTTCATTTCTGGAATGCAGAGCCAAAGCAGCAGTTGATATTTGTAAACATCGACCCAAACTTGGCAAAGCAGGAGGTTGAGCTAAAAGCCCAAATTCAGGACTACACCCAACAAATTCATCAGGCAAACTATAACCTTAACGAACTTCCCACTAACCTAAACGACCTTAAGTATATTGATAATTTAATTGAGAAATACTCTAAGGATTTGAAACAGTTTGGGCCAAACCCACAGATTATTGAATCGCTGATGGACCTTTACAACAAAAAGGTTCTGATGCTTCAAAGAATGTTGAACGAAATTGAAAAAAACAAGAATTATGAAAAGCGTAGGATTGATATTTAAAATACTTCTAGTAGTACTAGCACTAAGCGGTCTAAAGTCGAAAACAAATGCACAAAGCGAAACCCCCAAAGGGAACGTTTTAAACGCAAGCCTAATAAGAGATTTACCTGCCAATGGCGAATTAATTATAAATAATTATGATGCTGAATTAGAAATTAAAGTTTGGAACAACCCTAAAGTAGAGATTAAAAGTGAATTAATTGTTGAGGTTGATTCTCAGGAAGACCTTATTAAACTAGCCAAAGCCTTTGCAATTAAAGTTGTTGATGAAAAAAAAGATAGATTGAGCATTGACACAAAGTTTTACAAATCAATGGTTTCAATGTTTGGAAAGAAAACTACTTTAGAACTTATTACTGGTGAGAAAATTACAGTAAAAAAAATAGTGAAGGCATCACACATAGCTTACATACCTCAGAGTGCAAATCTTCAAATCATCAGTAAATACAACAAACTCAATATCGAGAATATTAGTGGAAACATCAAATTAAATTTATATGATGTTGACCTATATATGGGCAATTTTGGCTCTACTGGAAATTTCGATATGAAATACTCTAAGGCCAACATCGGAAATGGGGGTAATTCAACATTCATGCTCTACGATACCGATATTGACGCCGGCGAATTAGGCAATGTTAAGGTCGATGCAAAATACTCAAAGCTAATTATCAAAAAAACAAACGACCTAAGCATTGTTTCGTACGACGACGACTTTGTTGTTGGACAACTATCAAAAATTACTGCCGACGCTAAGTATTCAACTTTTAGGCTTAATGGTGATGCTGGTGATTCGAGGTTTGAACTATACGACAGCGATATTTTCGGAAAAAACTTTAAGTCAATCTCTTTCTCCGCGAAGTATTCTGATTTAAGAGTTGGTGATATTGGCGAATTCATTATTCCATCATCGTACGATAACAACTATTATTTAGGAATTGTGGGCAGCCTAAACTGCAGTGAATCGAAGTACGATATGTTCCAATTGGATGGAGCGAACGGTTCTCTAGATTTCCCAAATACTTACGATGCTGATATCCTTATAAAAAACACCTCTGCAAACTTCAAAGGATTGTCGGGCAAATTCACCTATGGAAAAGTTTACCTGAAACTTGATAATTCACAGCAGTTCAACCTTAACTTTTCGTCAACCTACGGAAACATTACATTTCCAGCCGATAAGTTCAAAATTAAATCGCTTTCCGACAAAACTGATTCAAAAAGAATTTTTGAAGGTTCAACTGCAGCCGATGCAAAATGTAATATCAAATTTACTTCGTACGACACTAATTTTATAATTGAATAGCTTTGTTGGTGGTTTTTTGTAAAAACGGTTGTAGCAATTACAACCGTTTTTTTATTGCTGAATACACCATCATTACTCCAAAACTCCATCACTCCAATCTATCCAATAACACTCGTATTAAAAAATTGTAACCTCAACCCTTATTATTATCCACAAATTTCTAATTTTGCCATCTTGAATTAATTGTAAGCAAATGGAAAGCGAAAATTTAAAAATTGAAACCTCAACTGAAAAAACCAAGAATTTTCTTGAGGAGATTGTTGAAGAGGATATCCGCACAGGTAAGCACGGAGGTAGGGTTTTAACCCGTTTCCCCCCAGAACCCAACGGATATTTGCATATTGGTCACGCAAAATCCATTTGCCTTAACTTTGGTCTAGCCCAAAAGTATAATGGTAATACCAACCTCCGTTTCGACGACACTAATCCTGTTAAGGAAGATGTGGAGTATGTAAACTCTATTAAGGAGGATATTGAATGGCTAGGTTTTAAGTGGGCCAATGAATTTTACGCATCCGACTATTTTGAACAGCTTTACCAGTGGGCCGAACTATTAATTCAGAAGCAGCTAGCTTACGTTGACGACCAAACCCAGGAGGAAATTCGCGCAAATCGAGGAACTGTTACTCAACCTGGCAAGGATAGCCCTTACAGAAATCGTTCTGTTGAGGAGAATCTCGATTTATTCCGCCGTATGCGTGCTGGCGAGTTCAAGGATGGTGAGAAAATTCTACGAGCTAAAATTGATATGGCGCATCCTAATATGCTAATGCGCGACCCAATTCTTTACCGTATTATCCATACTGAGCATCACCGCACAGGCGATAAATGGTGTATTTACCCGATGTATGATTACGCTCACGGACAGTGTGACTCCATTGAGCAAATAACACACTCAATCTGTACTTTAGAGTTCGATGTTCACCGCCCACTTTACGATTGGTTTATTGAGAAACTTGAAATATTCCCTTCGCACCAATATGAGTTTGCGCGCCTAAACATCAACTATACAGTGATGAGCAAACGCAAATTGTTGCAGTTAGTTCAGGAGAAAACTGTAATGGGTTGGGACGACCCACGTATGCCTACAATCTGCGGACTACGCCGTAGGGGTTACACTCCAGAGTCAATCCGTTACTTTGCTGAAAAGGTGGGCGTTGCAAAGCGCGATAATGTTATAGACCTCTCACTGCTTGAGTTCTGCTTACGCGAAGATTTGAACAAGCGTGCCGAGCGCCGTATGGCAGTTCTGAATCCATTGAAAGTTGTTATCACCAACTATCCTGAAGGACAAGTAGAGGAACTACCAGCAACCAATAATCCTGAGGATGAATCGGCAGGAAAACGAATGGTTCCATTTAGCCGTGAAATTTTCATTGAGCAGGACGATTTTATGGAGAATCCTCCAAAAAAATACTTCCGTTTAGCTCCAGGCCAGGAAGTTCGTTTGCGTTACGCATACTTCATTAAGTGTGAAGAAGTGATTAAGGATGCTCAAGGCAACGTGGTAGAGCTACGTTGTACCTATGACCCCGCATCGCGTGGAGGAAACTCGCCCGATGGACGTAAGGTTCAAGGAACCATTCACTGGGTATCGGCACAGCACGCCGTTAAAGCAGAGATTCGCTTGTTCGACAGACTATTTGCAAAAGCCGATCCCGATGATGTTGAGGAGGGAACCGACTGGAAATCGTCAATCAATCCTGAATCGCTAAAAGTAATTGAAGGATTACTTGAACCATCGCTACAAAACGTTAAGCATTTGGATAAGTTCCAGTTTGAACGTTTAGGCTACTTCAGCGTAGATTACGATTCAACATCTAACAAGTTGGTGTTTAATCGTACAGTTACATTAAAAGATACCTGGGCTAAGATTTCAGGACAGTAACCAAAGCACTAAACATTATATTATATGGAATTCCAGATTTTTTCTGGAATTTCTTTTTTAAAAAAGTAGCGTCCGTGAACACTCAAACGCAAAACCAACTATATTTGCTTATACAAAATTGTCCTGTTGTGTAATTGGCAACACGTCTGACTCTGGATCAGAAGATTCTAGGTTCGAATCCTTGCAGGACAACTAAAAACGCATTGGCGAACGGGTATTTGCTAATGCGTTTTCTTATTACAATATATTGATAAAGAATTCGTCTATTTACAAATTGCTGATAAAAAAGGCGTCTTGAATTATTCAAGACGCCTTTTATTATTATACTAGATAACCTGTTAGAAAACGAATCTTAAGCCTAGTAGTGCACCCCAAGTACTACCTGTACTTATGCTCTTACTAAGTTTAGTTTTAGTATTAAAGTCATCTATTGAGGTAGCATTAAGTCTGAAAGTTGGTGCTGCAGTTGTAGTTGGAAGTCCTACTCTAGTTAAAGGACGAACATTTTCATAACTAGCTAGTGCATTGTAGGTGTAAGTTCCCCAGCTATCATTAATCATATTACCAACATTCAACAAGTCAAGACTAACTTGTAACGAGTACTTTTTAGCAGTTCCAAAATTTGAGAAAATATCCTGAACAATCTTAATGTCAAAACGGTGAATCCAAGGTTGAACCTCACCAAAACGCTCAGCGTATTTACCTTTTCTGCTGCTTAAATACTCATTACTGTTAACATATGCCCAGAAAGCATCTGCTTGCTCGGCAGCAGTCATTGTAACTCCACCAGAAGTATAGTCAACAAAAGTTAACTCAGAGCTATTTTTAGGAACATACATAAGATCCGAAGATATACCATCGTTGTTTAGGTCATTAGAATAAGTATATGACCAGCGACCTGTTTGGTATCCTTTATAAGATACGGTAATGGTAGTTGCCAACATTTTAGCATACTCTTTTCTATACGAAACATAACTCACAAAACGGTGAGGAGTAGAGAAGTTAGAATAGCTTAAGCCTGGATCGTTTAGACTACCAATGCCTGTGTTTGACGAATATGCAGAGTATGCTGCAGACCCAGGATTTGAAGAAATGTCCTTTGCTGCAGAATAAGTATATGCAAACATTCCAGATAAACCGCTGCTAAAGTTTTTAGTTAATTGAGCAGTTAACGAATACTGATAACCTTCGTTAGTATTTTCAAGAACCATTGCATTTCCTACACTAGCAACAACTCTACGAGATGCAGTTGTTGTCCAGAAAGGTCTATTATCAGGACCTATCATTGTACCATTAGCTGCAGCCTCATTAATGTTAACTTGTTTAACTGCATTTATGTCTTTTCCGAAAAGAGCTTCTCCAGTGAAAACCATATTATAAGGTAGTTCAACGTCAACAGCTAGGTTTGATCTCCAAACTTGAGGCATTTTGAAATCTTTCGAAACCTCTACTAATCCAGAGTTATTTGGAAGAGAGCCTGGAGTTTGAGGGAAAAGGTCTGGTCTGCTAGCAATAAACGCCTTATAATCGGGTTGGAAGGTTAGTCCCACCAAGTTAGCAGCACCACCTTGCGATCCCCAGCCAATTTCTGGCGCTTGAATTACACCTGAGTTTGTTGGTTGATTTGTGAACCATACAAATGGTAACAAACCTGTAAAAATACCTGTACCTCCACGAACTTGTAATGACCTATCTCCTTTAACATCCCAGTTGAAACCTAAACGAGGAGAGAATAGCATCTTAGCATCGGGCCAACTTCCAACATCAATTTTCCTACCATCAATAAAGGTTAAAGCAGAAATTGCAGGATTATCCTTTAATTTATCAAAGAAGAAAGGACGCTCTATACGTAAACCATAAGTAACTTTAATGTTATTGTTTACTTTCCACTCGTCCTGAGCATAAATTGCAGCAAGACCAAAAGTCAATTCTGCACCAGGAGCGTCATTGCCATTATAACCGTAGGTTACACCAAAACCAGTTGGAGTTGCATTATTAATGAAATCATCAACCGAACCATAACGATAGTAAGTAGTTCCTTCACGAATATATGAATTCCTAAAGAATAAACGGTCAAACGAAGCACCTACAGTTACTGTGTGTTTCTTGAGATTTATCACAGTATTATTAACAAGGCTAAGTGTTTTGTTGGTTACATCGTTATTGTATGTGAAAAGTTCATATCCAAATGACATATACTGGTCGCCACCCTCCCAAATATCAACAAATGGGAAAAGTTTAGAATCGCTTGTACGGGTATCTTGAATAAAGGTATAGCTTGCTAAAAACTTGTTGGAAATGTTAGAGGTTAAAGAACTGTTCAATTCACCTGTAAACGATCTAACAGTATTCTTAAACCCGTAGAATGAGTTTGAAAAAGCAAGCGATTGGCTACTAATACGGCCAGAGTTTCTTGGGTTGTTAGGTGGTCCGCTATTAAAGTTAGTTTGTTGATCGGAAGTCCCAACAACATCATTATAACGGAAAGTCAATTTGTGCTTTGCGTTAATATTCCAGTCAATTCTAGCAAGAATTTTGGTGTTTAAATTATTGAATGGGTCGAAGTTATTATATTTCCCTGGATCGTAGCCGTATGTAGTGATAAGGTGATTTCTAACTCTTTCCATATCTGCTACAGTTGTTCTTGAAATCATAGCATCAGGATTTGCAACACCGTCGGTACTTGGTTTCCAGGTAACACCAGGAATATCTTCTTTTTCAAATTCGCCATTGATAAAGAAGAAAACTTTATTCTTAATAATTGGACCACCTAGACTAACACCATAACTTGTACTGCTCCTATCATTAGCTCCACTTACATCTTTACCATCAACAGTACTTCCTGTAAATGATTTTGGACGCATGAAGGAATAAACCGATCCTTTAAAAGTATTGTCACCGCTTCGGGTAACAGCATTGATACTTGCACCAGTAAATTGAGACAATTTAACATCGAAAGGAGCGATATTAACAGTAACCTGATCAATTGCATCTAAAGAGATAGGCTGTGCATTTCCTCCAGGAAGAGGATTGCTGCTTAAACCAAAGTTATTGTTAAATGCAGCACCGTCCACAGTAATTGAATTGAAACGACCATCCCTACCAGCAAAGGAGTTACCTTGTGCTTGTGGAGTTAAGCTGGACAAATCAGTAATACTTCTGGAAATGGTTGGCAAACTTGAAATATCTCTTCTGCTAATGTTGGTTTGCGCTCCAGTTCTTTCTGAACTTAGAATTGGGTTCCCTAAACCTGCCGATATTACAACAGCTTCAAGTTCAGTGGCAGACTCTTTTAAGGTTGCGTTCAAAACAAACGATTCACCTAACTTTAAGTCAACATCCTTATAACTTACGGAAGTGTAACCCATAAAAGAAATTGTTACCAAATAAGGTCCACCGACTCTCAAGCCAGTAAGACTATAGGTACCATCGCTCATAGTAGTGGTTCCATAGGAGGTTCCACTGGGCTCGTGAAGAGCCAAAACTGTTGCGTAGGCAATAGGCGTTCCATTATCTTCTGCAACCCGCCCTTTAAGCGAAGACGTAGTCGCACCTTGTCCATAGACACCAAGGTATCCTATGGAAAGAATTAGAACTAATAAAAAACTTTTCAGATTTTTCTTCATAGTTGTTGGTTTTAGATTTGTAACAATTGTATAGAGTTAGTTAACAGTTACCATAAAAATTTCATTTTTATAACACTAGAGCCTATTGTTATATTTGATTAAACATATCTTTATTTTCCAAAAATGCCCTGAATCGAAATTTTAATAC
>WBUV01000027.1 GCA_008933525.1 Bacteroidales bacterium
GCTTATATTCTTAAGGTTATGAACCCTAGCCCCTTTTATCGATATTACATTTTTATCCTGAACCGCCATTTGCCAAAAATTAACTTGCAAAGATAGCGGTTATTGAGAGAATAAAATGATGGTTTTAGGTTAAAAAGATAGAATAAGGCGAAACACAAGCGATTATCTGAACCTATACATCTGGGCTATATAGTATATAATAGGTGCAATAATTATAGCCATTAAGAAAGGAATAAATAGGGTTGATAATTTTCCGAGACTCTGAATATTTCCCAAAGATACTTCTGACATGTATAGCGATATCAACAAAAACTCAACAACCAGACAAAGCTTTAGTGTTCTAATCATTTTTATACCTAAATAATACTGATTCCGAGCATTAGTTTCGGTTATCTTAAATGGATAGTTAAATATATGAGGCTTTTGGTTAAGTGTTGATAATATAATTACCACGATGGTGCTAATAGATGGAAGTAGGAATAATGTAACTTTTTGTTCGTAATTGGTCGCCTCTCCTAATTCATTAAAGTGCGAAGGAATATTCTCCGGTAATTTGCCATAAATGACAATAGTATAAGTCCAGAAACCAAGAATTAATGCCCAGATTATTGCTTCAACAATAATATCTGCCATGCTCATTTCAATTTTAATTACTGGTTGTTGTGGCTTTTTACTAAAATTTTTTGGGTTCATAATTATGGAATTTGGAAACATTTTGTATCAAAAGTATGTATAAAATACTAAAGCAATTTTGATTATTTCAGAAAAATTAGCTTACTTGGCACAATAAATGGTATAATAATACTACAAACACTTTAAACTGATCGCCTATAGATAGAAGCTCTACACGTTAACCAAAATAAGAGGAGGTTGCCGTGAATGCAAACCACACCACCGACCAAGAGCTTCTGTCGGAAATCATCAATGGTAGTAATGCCGCGTTGGAGATGCTTATTAAGCGTCACGAAAGGAAAGTGTACACCTACATTTTAATGATGGTGCGCAAACCCCATTTGGCAGAAGACTTAATGCAGGAAACCTTTGTTAAGGTAATTCGCTCGTTAAAAGAAGGACGATACTCGGAGAACAACCGGTTCCAGTCCTGGTTAATGCGCATAGCGCATAATCTGGTGATTGACCATTTTCGTCATAACAAGCAGTACCGCGAGGTTTCCAACGAAGATTCACCTGTCGATTTATTCAGTTCGCCTCGTTTTGCCGAAATGAACGTAGAGCAAACAATGGTGTTCGATAGGGTTTTGGATGAAGTTAGAATGCTTGTCGACAAATTACCCGATGACCAGAAAGAGGTAATAATGCTCCGTTACTATGGCGATTTAAGTTTCAAGGAAATTGCGGAGTTAACTAACGTTAGCATTAATACAGCCTTGGGTCGAATGAGGTATGCATTAATAAATCTTCGGAAAACAGTAAAGGAGAAAAATTTAAGTCTTGAGTTTGGGTTTTAGATAGAACACAAATCTGTTTGATTTGTGTCATCTGTGTACAATCTCTTTATAATTATTGCACTTTTTTATACAATAATTGGAAGTACATTTCCGTTATTGCAGAAAAAGATGCCTATGAATAGAATCTACACACAATTACTTTACATCAGGAAAACATACAATAATGGGGACGGCTATAACAATCAGGAGGTAATTCAATTACCATTTCCTTTAACCAAAGAAATTCAACGGCTTAAATCCCTAATGAATGAGTTAGAGCGATTAACGCCTAAAATTCCTGATGATTCCGTTAAACTGATTATGGAAAAGCTAAATTTTTAAAAACCGGAAAATATTTTCCGGTTTTTTCTTGACTTTTCAAAAATTAAAATGATATATTTGTGATATCAAAACAATATCATTAAAATTATGGAAAAAGAATTTCAACCAAAGTCAGGATACCTAATGTTTTTGGTATTCATTCTATCATTAGGTGCGGTTTTAACTGCAACTATAGTAACCGAAAACCCATTATTTGTAATAGGGTTTATTGTTATTCCACTAATTGCTCCTGGGTTTATTGTAATAAATCCTAACGAGTCGGCAGTGTTGGTCCTATTTGGAAAGTATGTAGGTACCATTCGAATAAATGGATTTTTCTGGACTAACCCATTTTACATTAAAAAGCGAATTTCGCTTAGAGCACGCAACTTTAATGGTGAACCTATTAAGGTTAACGATAAGGTTGGAAATCCAATTATGATTGGATTAGTGTTAGTTTGGAAAGTTAACAATACTTTCAAAGCATCGTTTGATGTCGATCAGTACGAACATTTTGTTGTGGTTCAGAGCGATGCTGCTTTGCGTAAACTTGCAGGAATGTTCCCCTATGACAATTTTGAGCATGAAACCGATGAAATTACTCTTCGTTCCGGAGGAGAACAAGTTAACCAAAAATTAGAATTAGAACTTATTGAGCGCCTTAGCATGGCTGGTATTGAGGTGATTGAAGCGCGTATTAACTATATTGCATATGCTTCGGAAATTGCTGGTGCAATGCTGCGCCGTCAGCAGGCTACAGCTGTAGTTGCTGCACGTAGCAAAATTGTTGAAGGAGCTGTTGGTATGGTTCAAATGGCCCTAGATCAACTGGCCGATAAGCAAATTGTAGAACTCGATGAGGAGAAAAAGGCAGCCATGGTCAGCAACTTAATGGTTGTGCTTTGCTCCGAGGAATCTGCTCGCCCAATAATTAATGCCGGAACACTTCATCAGTAATCTTTAAATAGAATGGATATTTTTGATGAGTATAGAAAAATTGCTCTGAAGCGGGATTTTGAGTTTGGATCATCTATAGATGAAAGTAGTTTTATTATTCCAAGCGATAGAATGGTAAACAGAAAATATTGCTACTTGATAAAAGGGGACTTGATGTACTTTGCATCAGATTCCTATGCTGCCAGAGTTGGTTTGAGTAGCACTTTCTCAGGAATTTATACTCCAATTCAAAGTGTTTTAAAGGATTTTGAAGCCGAAATGTCCAAACATTTTTGGTTCGATTTTATAGCTGGAGGTTCACGAGTAAAAACGGGTAACTCATATATCGATAAGCATCTTAGAGTAAAAACGAATATGGCCAATTGCGTGTCGATGCTAGTTGATGTTAGAGTAGTAGATTCTTACCTAAAACTTTGGGATAAATACTCTCCATTGAAAATAGTTGTAGGACCCAAGTATTTGCCATTTATAAAAGGTTTTGAAGACAAACTGGTTATTGGAGTTGAAGCAACTGAATGGATAAAACCTGAAAGGTTTGAAGTAAAATTCGATGATTTTAAGGAGTTACTTCTGGCAATGAAACGAAAAGTTGAAAAGAATTACGGTGACTAATAGAGGTGGATGTAATACATGTGATTTGTTATGTCGAAAAAAAAATCGTTTGTTCTGAGGATTGACCCAGATAAGATGGATGCGCTGGAGAAATGGGCTGCGGACGAGTTCCGCAGCACCAACGGCCAGTTAGAGTGGATTATCGATCAGGCTCTTAAAAAGGCTGGCCGTTGGAAATCTCCCAAAAACCCCGATAATAACAACTTAAATGATCAAAAAAATGAAAATAGTTAGATCCAAAAATCCATGTCCCAAGTGTGGTGGTAAGGATTTTGAACTTGGCGAAGCATACATTGCTGGTAGTATAATCACTAAGATTTTTAATATTCAGAATCGGAAATTCAGTTCGTTTACCTGCATGAAATGTAAATACACTGAGTTTTATCAAATACCGGCAAGTAAGGCGCTTAATGTTTTAGACTTCTTTGTAGGATAGATTAAAAATTTAAAAATGAAGAAAAATATAGTTTTTGCACTTTTTCTGATTGTATCGAAAATTGCATTAGGTCAAAATATCGTTGGACAATGGAGTGGCTCGCTTGAAATTCAAGGGAATAAGTTGCCCATAGTGTTTAATATTGAAAAGAGCGACGATGGTTATAGAGCCACCATGGATAGTCCCAGTCAAGGGGCAAAGGGAATTCCAGTTGAAAAAGTGAGTTTGGATAATAACAAACTAGAAATAAAAATGCCTAAACTGCAAATTGAATATCAAGGAGCGTGCTTTGGCGATGAATTAATAATTGGGACATTTAAACAGGCTGGATTATCATTACCTCTAAATCTTACAAAATCCAAAACAGCCATAGTGATTAATCGGCCTCAGGAACCCAAGGAGCCATTTTCTTACCATTCCGAAGAAGTTAATTTTATCAACTCAAAGGAAAATTTAGTCCTTGCTGGTACGCTTTCTCTTCCTAAAAAGGATGGCTATTTCCCTGCTGTTATTCTTATTTCCGGAAGTGGACCACAGAATAGGAACGAGGAGGTTTTTGGGCATAAGCCATTTTTGGTTCTTGCCGATTATTTAACCCGTAATGGTATTGCAGTACTTAGGTTCGATGATAGAGGAGTTGGTAAATCGACTGGTGATTTTAGCAAAGCAACCACTGCGAATTTTGCCACTGATGTTGAGGCCGCATTGGATTATTTGTTAAGCAGAAAGGAAATCAACTCGAAGAAAATAGGACTAATAGGACATAGTGAGGGAGGAATTATTGCCCCAATGGTTGCAGTTAACTCAAAAAATGTTAGTTTTATTGTTTTAATGGCCGGAACAGGTATTAATGGAGCAGAGCTGCTATTGATGCAGCAGGAATTAATTGGAAAGGCTTCAGGAGCAAGTGATGTCGATTTGCAGAAAACAAAGCTGATTAACCAGCAGGTTTTCGATAGGGTTTTAAAAATTAGCGATAACGATAAATTGAAGGTTGAGTTAACTGACTATCTTAAAAAGGTTATCAGCGAAAACCCAGAGATGAACGATGGAAAAACTTCCGAAAGTGAAATTATTGAAAAGCAGTTTAAGCAAATTCTTAATCCATGGATGCTTTACTTTTTAAGACATAACCCAGCGGATGTTTTGGAAAAAGTGAGTTGCCCTGTATTGGCTATTAATGGGGAAAAAGACTTGCAGGTACCTGCAGATGTTAATTTAAATGCTATAAAAAACGCATTAGATAAAGCACAAAACAAAATTGTTACTATAAAAAAATTCCCCAACCTGAATCATCTATTTCAGGAGTCTACAACTGGTTCACCAAGTGAATACGGAACTATTGAGCAAACAATATCCCCAGTGGTTTTGGTTGAAATTGGGAATTGGATAAAAAATTGGATTGAAAAGTAAAAAGTTAGCGTAAAACAAAAGAAGGGAGCATTTGCTCCCTTCTTTTGTTTAAAAGAAATAGTATTGAATTCCTGCACTAATATTGAAATTTAGTCTTTTTGAATCGTAATTGTCATTCTCCTCATATTGGTAATTAATGCTGGAATTTAACTGAAATCGAAGTTTTTGCGAAAAGTAGTAACTGCATTGTCCTGAAACAAAAGGATTGATAAATATTTCATCACTTTTTTCTTCATAAAAGTTCTTTTGGGCTATTATACCCGTACTCACTCTTAAATAAGTTCTGGTGTTAGGGATATAAGCTTTAAAATACTGAGCGCTTAATACTATGTTTTTGTAATTTGTTCCATAAAATGCAGTTCCAATAGTATCGTATCTAAATACATTGAATGAGCTATTAAGATTATATCCGCTTTGCCAATTTAAACCATTTATCCACCTCGATGAATATTCTGCACCAATATTTAACCCGTATTCAGTAACCTCATTCACCTGCTTAGTAGCAATGCCGTATTCCGTTTGTTTTATAAACCTCTTATCTAGATTTGCAAATGGGGCAATACGGATATTCCAAATATTGCCTGTTTCCCATGTATTTCCACGAGCATAATTCCAGTTATCGTTAACTAATCCAAAATACAAACCATCGGTTTTAGTTACATATTCATTTGAAACTAGAAACGAATCAATAGCAGTATATTCCTGCATCCTTTTAATGCGCGAGTCAATTATTCTGTGGTTTAGAACTTCATTTATAAAATCTGCAAACTTAAATACCTCTTCCTCGCTGGGTGTTTTTGTTAATCGACCGTTATTGGCTAAATCTTCTAAAATATAAATGGCCAAACGAGCGTCTGCTACATTTTCTATTCTGCCCTTTCCAAAAAGAAAGGATATGTAATTTTGCGATGCGTAATTACTCGTAAAAAATTTTGAGGTATTGGTAATATTTTCATACTCTTGGTAAGCTCTATTGGGCGATTGTATAGTGCTAACATTAAAACCTATAAAGAAATCGTTTATTATGTAAAAATTATTTTCAGAGATACCTCTAAGGTAGATATTCATATTATTATTAAAACTCTTGATTGTAGATGAAGAAAAATCATGGATAGACTTAGAATTGCTATTGTTCACATTGAAATCCAGAGAATGATATCCATAATATTGTCTATTGTATTTAGTTAAGAAAAAGTTAATGTTGGCTGTATTGTATATATAATGGTTTTTGTAATCATAGGACGAGTTATATTTTCCGAAAGAATTGTTTGAACTTAAATTAGTACTCAGAGAGTTGAATCGGTAATTTGTGAGTTTGTAATTGTTTAAATCGATATTGTTGAATTGAGCAAATGCTGAGAGACTTACAATAGCTAAAGCCATTGTAAGGATGTGTTTCGAAAGTTTTTTCATAGGATTAGAGGTTTAATTGTGTTATTTTTTCGGTACAATTTTCAACAAAAATTATACCACTATAGCACTTATGAGTTTAAAATATTAATAGTGTGGCAAGCAACAATTCCTGCGGTTTCGGTTCTTAAGCGCGATGTTCCGAGGCTAATTTCCTGAAATCCCTTTTTTAAACTTTGCTCAACTTCCGATGGGGTAAAATCGCCTTCGGGGCCAATGAGTATTGTAACTTTTGAGTTTGGTTGTAAGTTGTTCTTTAGAAGAGGTAAATCCCAACTATTGCAGTGGGCAATAAATTTCTGTCCATCTAGGTTTTGGTTTAGGAATTGTTTAAGCGAAATCATCTCGTTTAACTTTGGAACGTAGGCTTTGATTGATTGCTTTACGGCCGAAACAATAATTTTTTCAAGTCTATCATTATTTACAACCTTGCGTTCAGATCGGTCGCAAAGGATTGGTGTTATCTCATCAATTCCAATTTCTGTTGCCTTTTCCAAAAACCACTCTAATCGTTCTATGTTTTTTGTTGGAGCAATTGCAATGTGAAGGTAAAAATTCCGTTTTCCAAATTCGGTTTTAACATCGGTTACAATAACCTCGCATCGTTTAGGGTTAGGATTTGCAATGCTGGCTGTAAAAAGATTTCCTTTTCCATCAATTAAGGTTATTTCATCGCCAGTGTTTAATCGGAGCACTCTTATGCAATGCTTTGATTCCTCTTCGGGAAGAATATAGGTGTTGCCAGCAATATTGGGTGAGTAGAATATATGCATATGTTTAGTGTTTTAGCATTTCAAAAATAGTTAATTGATATTACACTTCGAATATTTTCTTTTAAACTTCTGAGACATCATTATTTTGGAGTTAGATTAGTATTTTTGTTGAAATTTCTAGATATGAAGAGAATTGGCATTTTATCGGATACTCACGGGTTTTGGGATGATGGTTTGGATGTGTTTTTTGCCAATTGCGATGAGATTTGGCATGCTGGCGATATTGGATCGTTAGAATTAGCCGACAGGATATCTAAATTCAAACCATTCCGAGCTGTTCATGGGAATATTGATGACCATAGAGTAAGGATAAGCTATCCAAATTTTCAGTATTTTAAAATTGAGGATATTCAAGTTTTAATGACACATATTGGTGGAATTCCAGGCCGATATGATATTAACGCAATACCACTTATTGAAAAACTACCAGCCAATATATTTATTTGCGGCCATAGCCATATACTAAAAGTTAAGTTCGATAAGAAGTACAATTTTCTTTATGTCAATCCTGGAGCTGCTGGGAATAGCGGCTTTCATAACGTTAAAACCGCCATACGTTTTGTTATTGATGCCGATAATTTAAAAAATATGGAGGTTTGGGAAAAAGTAAGAAAAGGACACTAGCTATCCTTTTCTTACAATTATTTATTTTTCACTTCTTCTGTTTCCTCTTCGGAATCATCCGCAGTTTCTACTTTTTCTGAATCAATACCATACATAAGCTGCTTATAGCGCTGACGTGCCTGTTCTAAATCTTTTTTAGTTCCAATAAGGAATCGATAACCCGGTTCGCCTGGTTTGACCTTCAGCCTTTGTTCGCTGGATTTCTGCTGTTTTATTGGTAGGATAAACTCTTGATTATCGGAGGAAACCTGCATTACACTTTTGGTGTAAGTGAAAACGTAATACTTATCGTCGCCAAGGTGAATGTATAGGGTCATTAAATCGCCACTACGTTTTTTGAAAATTTCGATATAGCCATTTACAAATTTGTTAACCTGAATATTTCCGATTGAACCTATTCCAAGTTTTCCTTTTGAGTAGAATGATTTACGAACAGGATCCCACCGCATTTTCACTTCATTAAGAATCATTGTTGCTTCGTACCCTTTGGGTATTTGACTAAAAGCTCCAAAAAGAGTTAATTGGTTAAGTGCAGCTTTAATCTCACTCGAATCAACCCATTCGTATAGGGCTTTTTTGTATAATTTTCGGCTTAAATCAACCTTATCCAGAGTAATTGCGCTATTTAACTCAGCAGCCATAGCCTCTAGTGATTTTTGGTTGAAATGGAAATTAAGCTGTATAATTAAATCCATGCTTAAGTCGTTCTCCTCCATTTTATGGATTATACTACCGTAGTTCTTTAGTTGTATTTGTCCAAGTTTTACAGGTAGTTGAACTGTGCCTTCGCCAAAAGTCATGCAATAATCTTTCTGCAAACTCACGCTATTCCCTGATGTATCGGGGTTTTCTAGTTTATGGGGTTGTGCAATAGTGAAACGTCGATTATTGTTGTTAAAACTCATAAAGCCTTGAGCCTGAACAATTGGTTTATCGGCATAATCCTTTCGCATTCGCATAAATCCACCGTAAAGTTTAAGTGAATCTTCGGAAATAACAGAGCCATTTACAAGGTAATGAAGATTTAAATTCTGAGGTTTTTCTCCAACAGGTATTCTAACTTTTTTGGGATCGATTTGCGCCTCAAATTTTAATCTCTGAGCCTTAGTGTTTGGGCAATTATAAATTGGAAGAGCTCCTCCCTTGAATTCTAAAAACTGATTAGGCGCAAAAAGTCTATAATCCCCAATAAATCCAAAATTAGGACTCAGCATAAAGCTGTCGGGTTCGGTAAGTTTGCCTTCTGCGTAGGTGTTTAAGAAGGCATCATTTTCCACGTTGTTGATAATGATTGTTTGAATAGAGTCCCGCTCATCGATATAGTCGTATAGTCCATTTCCCTTGTATTTTCTTCTACTTGAAATGACCAACTCGGAGTTGTAAATTTTATGGTATTTTGATGTTAGGTTTGCAAAAATTGTTGCTAAGGAGAACTTATTCATCCTGTTTGCGGGATCAACTTTAACTTTTTTATCCTTTGGATAGATTACTGCATCGGCAACAATAATATACTTAACACTATCGGACTTAAGTTCAGCAGTTTGAATATTGTAGACTGATTTTGGGGAGAAGTAGTAAAGCGAATCCTCTTCGGCTTTTACTGAGTAGAATAGGGAGCCTGAAGGTAAAGAGTCTTTATCGTGCATCCGGGAAATGGTAAATTCTCCACCCAGAACTGCCTCTTGCCTCATTGTGGTTAGGAAGTTTAGGTTGTGCGAGTCCATTTCCCACCCAAATCTATCAAGGTGTGCTTCATAATTAAGTGCGTTTAACTTTGCGTATACACTTTTATTGGTTTTGCTGAAATCACCTTTTCGACTTTTGAAGTCAATGTTTGATTTAACATCGTTTGTAGATAATGCTAAATCCTCAGTTTTGGGTTTGTACAGTTTTAGATTTGCTTTAGGGGAGTTAAAGTCATCGGCATTAAACTCATAGTGCGATGAACTCAATGTCGCATTTTCAAGAGAAATATCACCATTACCAGTTAGCCCAAGTGGCTCAAGAAGTAAATCGCCCATTAGTCTTGCAAGGGTATCGTACATTACGAATGGCTTTTCGCCTCGTTTAATGTAGAATTTATCGCGCTTGGGAAGCCATTTGATTCTATGTCTTTCGCCAATGAGTTTTGGGTACTGAATTCCAGAAGTCCTTTTCTCGATAAAAAAACTATTTGATATCGTTGTCATTGAATCGGGGAAAAGGTACATGTATTCTGAAGAAGTTGTAGATGAGATGTATTTAATATCACCGGTTATGATTAGACCTTGATTGCTTAAATCTACTTTATTATAGGCAATGCCCTTTCCTCGATAGAGGGCTAATCCTTCTCCTGGTGTTTTTTTTATGAAACCAAGGGAGTTGTCGGGGCGAAGCACTAATGTTTCTTCAATTGGAGCAAGTATATTTCCAGAGTATAGAATTCCTTTGAAGTTCAAATCAGCACTTTCAAAATTGTCTAGGTTTTCGTAGGTAAAAGGTAAGATTTCGAAATAAAACGAATCGCGTTTATAAATTCCTCCATGAATGCTCGGGTCGTCGTAGTAAACGTATGACATTCCAGTACTGTTGAAAATTGGGTAGTTGGGATTGCTAATTAAACCTGATTTATTGTTGGGTTTATCAATAAGTATGTTTCCGTTAATCTTCTCCATTGTATTTTGTACACCTTGAAGAATTCTACGGCCATAATTATCGCGTTTACTTGTCTGGTAATCAAGTTCAAGTAGGTCTGCATCTACTAAGTCAATTTTGAACTTGTCGTAATCGAACTTAAACGTTTCCCCATGAAATTTGAACAACCCTGCTTGTACATATCCACCGAACTGGAAGTTCCTATTTTTCTGCATTAGAATTTCTTTCTTATGTGGACTTATAAATACATTTTGAGAATCGCTAACAGAAATATTTTCCACACCTCTGATTCTCATATCCATGGACTTGAGATCGAGCTCTGCATTGGGAACGTTTCCTTCACAAATTGAAGAGAAGCGAATAACGTCATAGTCAATCTTTTGAAAACGAGCGAGAATAGCGTATCTGAGCTTTTGGGTAATTTGAACTTCGTCCGAGTTAAAATCGTAAAGTATGTAGCCTTCCTTTGCTATTCGCATCATCTCAATTTTCACCTGCTCAATGGGTTTCCTTATGAAAATAGCAAGGTCTGTAGCTAGAAACGATTTGCTTTTGACTTTTATTGAATAATTCCAAATGGCCAATAAAGGGTGCTGATCGCTAGGGCCCATCATATCATCAAAAAAAACTTCATTAAAAAAGTTGTCGGATTCAAACGATGCTCGTCCTATTGATGCTCCTGTTGATGCTCCAAATACAATTTTTTCCTCATCAATTTTCCATGTAAGTTGGTTTGCCCAAATGCTGAGTTTGTGGTAAGAACTAATAAAAGGGCTTTGAGTTGTTAACTTGTCGGTTGGAGCAATAGTAACCGTTCGGTTCTTGTTGTTATAGTTGAAGTATAAGCCTGAGTGATATATTGAGTCGTTGGGAAATTTAAAAAGGATACTAGCTTTTTCGGTGTTTAGGATTGAACGTTGAAAAATAAGGATATTCCCTTCAACCCTAAGGAATTCTTTACCGTTGCGATTAATTGAAACTGTAGCAAGTTTTTCGGCCGAACCTTTTCCAATTAGTCGTGAGCCCTGCATGATGTAACCACCCTCATAATCTACGTTTTTGAAGAGATTTTTTATTTGGAACCATTTGCCGTACGATTCAAACTCAGGGTACTGAATGGTTGTTGGGGTGTAGTCCTTTATAAGTCTATCTGAAACTTTGCCTAAACTAGGAGTCGTGAAATAATCTTTGTTAGTAAAGTAGACTGAGTCGAGGGAGTAGGAGTTTTTATTTAAGTCGAGTTGATACTTCTTTAGGTCAATAAATATTTCATCATCTGGGTAGCCTGAGCGAGCCCATGTCACTTTTCCTCCATTTCCTTTCCAATTTCCTGTTGAGGGAGTGTAAACTCCACTTGTAGTTTTAATAAAAATACTATCGTTACCGTAAATACATACTAGGTTTATTTTGTTGAGACGAATATAGAGCTGGTCTTTAAATTCAAATTGATAGGAGGGGTGCGTCCCCGACTTCCATGCAAATGTGTTTGTTTGCTTTATTATGGAGTTTTTTACGACTGCGTCTGTAAAACGTAGATAGTTGCTTAGCGATGTTAGGCTTAAATTTTCCGTTTTTAATAGTTGATTGTACGATTTATCCCAAGCATCGTAATTCTTGTTTGCGTAGGAATCTCGGAAAAAAAAATCGATAAGTTTTACGTAGGTTAATACCAAATCCTTTTTCTCTGGAAGGATTGGTAGCATTAGGTTTGATATTTCGATGATATTTTTTTTATGCTCTTCGTTTATGGTATCGCTTGCCCAGAATATGGTAAATTTCTTGATGAACTCCTCATCTTCCTTAGGAAGGTCTTTGTTAACAATTGAGTTTAGTTCGGCAGGGTATTTTAGAATGTCGCCCGAGAATTTATCATCATCCTGATTAAATGCCTTTGGCGAAAATGTTATGGCAAAAACCAAAACTGTAATGGAAAGTGAAATAAACCAAAACTTTTTGTTAACAAGCATAGTTAAATGTTTTAGTTAGAAAAAGAAACCATAGCCCAATCGTCGCGGTAGAATGTTTCCTGATGTTTTAATCCAAGCTTCTCCGAAGCCTGAATCAATGTATTTACATCGGAACGCAGTATGCCGCTCATAAATAGTTTCCCGTTTACATTTAGGCTTGATTTATAAGTAGCTAAGTCGTTTAGTAAGATATTTAGGTTTATGTTGGCAATAATTAAATCGAAATGTTTGCCAGCAAGCAATGCAGCATCACCAAGCAGAACTTCGGTTTTTGTGCATTTATTTTCCGTAACATTCTCCAGAGAGTTGCGGTATGCCCACTCGTCAATATCAATTGCAACAACATTTGCCGCACCTTTCATTTCGGCTAAGATTGCTAATACACCTGTTCCGCACCCCATGTCTAATACTGTCAATCCATTAACATCTGTATTCAGCAAAGCATTAATCATCAGGTGTGTGGTTTGGTGATGGCCCGTTCCAAACGACATTTTTGGGTCGATGACAATCTCGTAATCAGTTTTTGGAAAATTGGTGTGGAATGATGCCCGAACCAGACATTTATTGTCGACTAAAATTGGCTCAAAGTTCGATTCCCAAACCTCGTTCCAGTTCTTATCTGCAATACTATTCACCTCAAAATTTATAGAAACTCCTTCGGGAAGAAATAGACTTTCGATTGCCTGTTCTGCAGAAAAATCCTTGTTGGATTTAATGTATGCCCGAAAGCCTTTATCGTCCTCCATAAAACTCTCAAAGCCCAACTCGGATAGTTGGGCAATGAGAATACTGTTGGTTTCTTCGCCTGGAGGTGTTACGCTGATTACTAGTTCTGTGTAACTCATTTTATTTGATTGAATAAGTTTATCACGTTTGCTTTGGTTCTTGTCATGCTGAGCAACGCGAAGCATCTGTTTTTAAGCCAATGAGATCCTTCACTTCGCTCAGGATTACAAACGACTGGCTATCACTTAAAACGCTTTTGCTATTCCAATAAAATCGTCTGCTACGAGCGATGCTCCACCAATTAAACCACCATCAACATCGGCTTTTGCAAAAATCTCAGCAGCGTTGGAGGGTTTACAGCTTCCTCCATAAAGAATGCTTATTTCGTTGGCAATGTTTGCTCCAAATTTTTTGGTTAGAAGTTGACGAATAAATGCGTGCATCTCCTGTGCTTGCTCGGCTGTAGCAGTTTTACCCGTTCCAATTGCCCAAACAGGCTCGTAGGCTATAACTACTTTTAGCATTTGCTCGGCAGTTAAGCCAAATAGCGACTCGCTAACCTGTTGCTCAACAACTTTAAAGTGATTGTTACTCTCACGTTCATCCAATTTTTCGCCACAGCAAAATATTGGAGTTAAGGAGTTTGCTAATGCAAGATTTATTTTTTTTGAAAGCATTTGGTTATCCTCACCAAAATACTCGCGACGCTCTGAGTGACCAAGAATCACAAACTCAACACCAACAGAGTTAAGCATTGGGGCTGCCACCTCGCCAGTGTATGCTCCTTTGTCCCACATTGCGCAGTTCTGCGCACCAACTTTAACGCGGCTACCTTTGGTTATTTTTACGGTTTCACTTAAATGGGTAAATGGCGGTACTACTATAAGTTCAACATCGGTAGGCACACCTGCCGACTTGGAAATTACCTCTTTTGCCAAGTTAAAACCTTCGGGAAGCATTGTGTTCATCTTCCAGTTTCCAGCTACAATCTTCTTTCTCATAATGCTTTAAGTTGAAATTTAGTTAAGAAATGAATTGTACCAAAATTACGAAAAAATAAGGAGTGAAAAGTGAAAACTGGAAAGTGAAAAGGAAGAAATGCACTTTACAATGATAATGTGCTGATTGTTAGGTGTAAATTAGTCGTTTGTTTTACTATCAACTAAACTTAACTCTTGGGTCAAGTACAGAGTAAAGAATATCTACTAGCAAATTAATGACCACAAAAATTAATGATAAGGACACCACGCACCCAATAACAAGCGGAACATCGTAGCTGTTAAGTGCGTTTACCATTACATAGCCAAGTCCTTTCCATCCGAATATATACTCCACAAATATTACACCCGTCATTAATGAGGCAAACCAACCCGAAACCGCAGTTACAACAGGGTTGAGTGAGTTTTTAAGAGCGTGCTTGTGGATTATTGTCCTGAATTTTAATCCCTTGGCTTTGGCAGTTCTAATGTAATCTTGACTCAACGTTTCGAGCATTGAACTGCGGGTTAGCTGGGTAATTATTGAGAGTGGGCGCAAACCCAGTGTTAGCGTAGGAAGAATCAGGTTTTTGAGTTGAAGGTGAATTCCCTCACCAAAATCGTCAACTACCCAAAGGTTCCCAGTAAGGTTGAGCCCAGTATATTTGCCCAATAAAAAAGCAAATATCCAACCAACAAGTATTGCTGCAAAAAACGAGGGTAACGACATTCCAAATGCTGAAAAAATCAACGCACTTTTATCGAATATCGAGTCCTTTTTAATGGCGGCAATTATTCCAAGAAAAATTCCAACAATTGTTGCAAAAATCATCGATGTAAGGGCCAAAATAAAAGTGTTGGGTAGCGTTTCGCCTACTATTGATGTAACTGTTTTTTTACTTTGATATGAGCGACGCAGGTA
>WBUV01000028.1 GCA_008933525.1 Bacteroidales bacterium
AGATAGTATTTTGGAGTCACAAGTTGAGCTTAAAGTAGATTCGTTGAATCCAAGAATCTATAAGTTCATGAAGGCCTGGAAACCAAACTCAACCTACAGAATGCTTGTTTTACCCGGATGCTTCGAAGGTATAGATAAAACGACCAACGACTCACTAAAGTTAAGTTTTATTGGGGCCGATCCTGAAAACTTTGGGGTATTAATTGCTAAAACCGATAGTCTTTCTGCAGGTATTATTGTCGATTTGTTAACCGATAAGGGTAAGCTGGTTTCCAGAAAATCGTCGTCCGACAAAAAACCGATCACTTTTTCGTTTATTGAGCCTGGAAAGTATAAATTGAGGTTTATTGAAGACCTAAATAAGAACGGAGAATGGGATTCTGGAAACTACCTTAAGAAGATACAACCCGAGAGAGTTTTTGAGTTTACCGAAGGTAAAAACAAAGGAGAAATTAATATTCGAGCAAATTGGGAAAACGAAATAGTTTTATCTATTCCAAAACCTTAATTTAGAAACATGTCGGTCATAGTTAATTTTGCAATTTTTCCAACCGATAAGGGCATTAGCGTTAGCCCTTACGTTGCAAGGGTTACTGAGTATATCCGCTCTAAGGGGTATAAAAGCCAGCTAACCGCGATGAGTACAATTGTAGAAACAAATACACTTGACGAAGCACTGGAATTACTAAGTAAAGCGTATAATATTCTTGAGTCCGATTGCGAAAGAGTATATTTATCGGCAAATTTCGATATAAAAAAAGGACCGATAGGGAGAATTGACTCAAAAGTTGAATCTGTTGAACAGAAACTACTTTAAATTATAACGATAAGCTGTAAAGACTATTAAAATACAATGAAGAAAATTTATTTATTCATTATCACAGTATTGTTTTCCACTACTCTTTTCGGTCAAATTTATGTTGGCGTAAAGGGTGGATATACTATGTCGAACATTTCTTTTGAGCCAGTAGAAGAAACCAAGATGCTTTTCAGTGATGGCATCGACCTCGGGGTTACTTTCAAGCACTTCAATGCTAAATACGTTGGGTTTCAGGCCGATTTGTACACCACAAATCGTGGTTATAGAAAACCTACCGACGATACTAACTTATACACCTTCGTGAGAGTAAACCAGTATATTGAACTACCCATGTTTATTCAGTTTCGAATAAATCTTAAAGTTGCATACTTACACGTGAATGCCGGACCATACATGTCTTACCTGATTTCGGCGAAGGAAGGTGATAATACATCGGGTGAATATTTAATTGAAAAGGTAAAGTTTAATGTTTTACGCGACAATCGGTTCGACTATGGTTTAATGGGCGGCATTGGGCTCAGTTACGATTTTAGATGGGGAACAATCCAGGCT
This sequence comes from Bacteroidales bacterium, assembly GCA_008933525.1. Classification (GTDB taxonomy): domain Bacteria; phylum Bacteroidota; class Bacteroidia; order Bacteroidales; family Tenuifilaceae; genus SB25. The sequence continues at coordinate 1,373 of WBUV01000028.1, forward strand.
GAGGCTAGAGTTGGATATGGTTTTGCCGATTTATACGACCATACCTACACTAATATGCCTAAACAATCCATTGCTGTTACAGAGAATGTAAATGTTGCCTATTATTACACTTTTGGTAAGGGAGTAAAAAGTGAGAATTAAGGATAATCCTACATTATTTTACCAGTATTGCATTTCGATTTGAACATTATTGCGTAATTTTCTGTTCGTTCAAAAAAATTAAATGAAAAACTGGTCCGATATTGAGTACAGCAAACAGAGAGTGATTTCAAACACAAAAATTGCTCCCGGTTCACATTTGCTCAAGTTTCATAAAAACTATAGTTTTATTGCTGGGCAGGTAGTTGCTCTTGGTGTTAATACTGAAATTGAACCCCGTTTATATAGTATAGCCTCGGCAGAAACCGATGAACTTGTTACAATACTATATAGCGAGAGAGAAGAAGGTTCGTTAACACCGATGCTTTCGTTACTTAAGGCAGGCGATACCATTCTGGTTTCAAAACCATTTGGAACGTTTACAAAGGTAAAGGATAATGCGGTATTTGTAGCCGCAGGTACAGGTATAGCACCATTTATGTCGATGCTACAATCCAACAAGGTTAATCATGCCACGGTTATACACGGTGCTCCATATCCCGATTTTTTTTACTTTTCAGAATATCTTCAATCTACACTTGGTGATCGTTACATTCGTTGTTGCTCCCGATGTTTGCCTGGATGTTTGTATGTTGGAAGGGTTACCAAGTTCTTAAAGGAATGGGATAACCTCGACCCCGATAAAAATTACTACCTTTGCGGCAGTGCCGAGATGGTTGTTGAAACTCGCGATATTCTTTTATCAAGAGGTGTTCCGGTTACAGGAATAAATTCTGAAATCTATTTTTAATTAATAATGTAGATATTGGTTTTGAGCCTAATGTCTAGCATCTGATAGCTGAAAAACATGTCATTAATCCCTCTTTACGGAAAAACACTTAGCGAAATAACAGAAATTGTTGTTGCCGAAGGCTTGCCTAAATATACCGCAGCACAAATTACAGATTGGCTTTACCATAAAGATGTGGACTCTATCGACCAAATGACAAATCTCTCCAAGAAGGTTCGCGAACAGCTGTCGGTGAAATATACCATTGGATTGATTGCCCCAGAGCAGGTATCGGAATCGACAGATGGAACTAAGAAGTATTTGTTTCCAACAGGCATAAACAAATTTGTTGAGGCAGCATATATTCCAGAAACAGACAGGGCAACGCTTTGCGTTTCGTCGCAAGCAGGATGTAAAATGGGCTGTTTGTTCTGTATGACAGGAAAACAAGGATTTCAGGGTCAACTTACATCTGGAGAAATAATCAACCAGCTACGTAGCATCCCCGAGTTTAGGAATGTAACCAACATTGTTTACATGGGAATGGGCGAACCATTCGATAATTTAGACAATGTGCTGAAGAGCACAGAGATTCTTACATCGGAGTGGGGGATGGGTTGGAGCCCCAAACGTGTAACAGTTTCATCAATTGGGCTTATTCCTGCACTTAGGAAGTTCATGGAGCAAAGCAATTGCCACTTGGCAATAAGTTTACACACCCCATTCGACGAGGAGCGTAAGATGCTTATGCCAATACAGAACGTTTATCCGATTGCCGATGTTGTGGACGAAATTCGTAAAGTATTCAAGGGAGGCCAGCGTAGAGTTTCGTTTGAGTATATTATGTTTGATGGCATAAACGATACACCAAAACATGTAAAGGAAATGTCGAAACTCCTGAATGGAATTGAGTGTAGAGTAAATCTTATTCGTTTTCACACCATTCCTGACTCTCCGCTTAAGGGATCATCCGATGCTAAAATGTTCGAATTTAGAGATGCTTTAACTTCAAAAGGCATTTTTACAACTATTAGAGCTTCACGTGGACAGGAAATTCAGGCGGCTTGTGGGCTTCTTTCCACAAAAGCGCTAATCGAAAAAAAGTAAAAATTTCTAAAAGGCTCCTCTTTATTCCTTCATCCTTGTGATCAATTATGGTTCCAATTTTGCAGCCTTTGTTGTATCTTAGTAAAAAATTACGGCCATGAAAAAAATTCCCTTCTTTTCAATTTTTCTGATTCTAACAGTTGCTTGTAAAGCACAACAACCATCGGAGTCGGTATCTAAATTTGCATTTGATTTTTATAAATACGTTTCCAAGGATAAAAGTGAAAATGTTGTTTTTGCTCCATTTAGTCTTACTCCCGCATTTGGAATGGTAGCAATTGGCTCAAAGGCCGAAACCGAGAAACAAATGTCGCAAGTGTTTTATTTTCCTGTGAATGAGCCATCGTTTCACATTGCGATGGGGAAACTTCAAAGTAAAATCCAAAAAGATGCTGGAAGCAATGTTGATATTTGTATAACCAACCGCGTTTGGATGGAGGAAACCTTTAAGGTTAACCGTCAGTACAAAAATCGTTGCAGAAATCTTATAATGCAAAGGTTGCCTTAACAAGTTTTATTGCTCAGCCTGAACCATCGAGGGTTAAAATTAACAAGGCCATAGAAGCCGATACAAAGAACTATATTAAGGATTTATTGCACGAGGGTAGCATAACGGATTTAACCCGTTTGGTGTTGACCAATGCCATCTACTTTAAAGGAAAATGGGAAAAGGAGTTCGAACCTAAGAAAACAACTCAGCGTGAGTTCACCCTTTCATCTGGTGAATCTATTAACTGTTCTACAATGTTTGTGGAGGATTCGATGGGTTACTTTACAAGCGAAAAATACGATGCCATTCAGCTAAACTATAAAGGAGGAAAACTTTCAATGTTAATTCTTCTTCCTAATGAAAAAGTAAAAATAGCTGAATTTGAGAAGGGTCTAAATATCGAACTTTACAACCAAACTTTGGCTGGATTAGAGAGGGAGAAAGTGGCAGTTCTATTGCCCAAATTCAAAATAGAGACAGGACTATCGCTAAAGAAAACGCTTAGCGATATGGGAATGCCAATACCATTCTCCGATGCTGCCGATTTATCCGGTATCTCTGGTAAAACCGATTTAAAAATATCCGATGCGTTCCATAAAGCATTCATAGAGGTTTCAGAAGAGGGAACAACCGCCGCCGCTGCAACTGCTGTTGTTGTAGCAATGAAATCTTTTGTTCAAAAAACTGAGTTTATTGTTAACCGCCCATTTATATACATATTGAAACACAATGGCAGCAACACCATTCTGTTTATGGGCAAGGTGGAGAATCCAAATAAGTAGATGATATATTTTTGATTGGCTGCAAGGGTGAAGAATGGTCAACAAATATATAGCCATAGCAACTGTTTAATGATTTAATGAATCCAATAATTGAATAAAATTAAATTTAAAAGTATGAGAAAACTGATTATTTTAATTTTAGCATTGATTCCATTTATTTCGAGTTGCAAAAAGGATAAGGAAGCTGATTCAAATATGCAAATTAGAGAAATAGCATGGAATTCTCTAACTGAGCAATCAAAATCAACTGTGATTATTGATTGGAAACAAGCACCTGTCACTGAATCAACATACAATCAAAAGAGTGTTTATGCTGTTGTTTTTAAAACATCGGATGATGCTTTACTTGGACCGATTACGGTGTATGTTGATATTTTGACCAAAGAGGTTTTAGGACAGGCTTTAAGGGACTAAGTCAGTTGTACGTAATAATTGATAACAACTATTATAAAAACCTGTGAGTCGCCATATAGTAAACCTGATTATTCAGGGCGAGCACCAAACGCTCGATTTTAAGCATTCCATAACCGATTCAAAAAAGATTGCTCGCTCCCTGGTGGCCTTTGCCAACACCTTGGGAGGAACACTGCTTGTTGGAGTTAAGGATAATGGTAACATTGCCGGGGTAAACTCCGATGAGGAGTACTATATGGTTGAAGCTGCATCGCAGATGTACTGTAAGCCCGAAGTTCCGTTCGAGGTGGTTAGGTGGGATATCAACGGTAAAACAGTTCTTGAGGTCAAAGTCAAACCATCGAAAAAGAAACCGCACAAAGCACCCGACAAATCTGGAGCATACAAGGCATATTTGAGGGTAAACGATGAGAATATTATGGCTTCGCCAATTCAACTGAAAATATGGAAGGCCGAACATCACAGGAAATCCATCAGTTTGAATTTAAGCGATGTGGAGAATAATCTTTTTGATTATTTGAAGCAACATAAGCGGATAACAGTTCAGCAATTCAGCAAAATTGGTTTTATGTCCACTGCCGATGCTGAACGCACACTTGTAAACCTCACCGTTTTAGGGTTAATTAAGTTTTCGGGAAATATTGAAGATGAGTATTTTTTTGTGGATTGAATAAAGAAAATAGTTGACAGTCCAAAGACCACAGAGAATCTTGTCTTTTAAACAATAGACTAAATACTAAACCCAATACACCGATAATCTGCCTTTTTTTTTGTTCTTTTGTAAAAATATTTTAATTGGGAGATGAGTGAGGTTCGGAAACCATCGTGGCTTAAAATAAAACTACCCGGAGGCGAAGGATATGCTCAGGTGAGCGGGATAGTTAAGAAGCATAAATTGCACACCATATGCAGCAGCGGAATGTGCCCAAACATTGGGGAGTGCTGGGGTAACGGTGTTGCAACTTTTATGATTTTAGGCGATATCTGCACCCGCTCGTGTAAGTTCTGCGCTACAGCAACAGGTAAGCCATTACCTCCCGACCCGAACGAGCCACATAACGTTGCCCGTTCGGTACAGTTAATGAATTTGAAGTACTGTGTTATAACTTCGGTTGATAGGGACGATTTACCCGACCAAGGTGCAGCGCATTGGCGCGAAACTGTGAAGGCAATTCGTGAGTTGAATCCAAACACCACCATTGAGGTGTTAATCCCTGATTTTGATGGACGAACAGAGCTAATCGATATCTTTTTAGAATCTAACCCCGATGTGGTAGGCCACAACCTTGAGACGGTTGAGCGTCTATCGAAAATTGTTCGTTCAAAGGCAAACTATGAGAAGAGTTTAAGGACTCTTGAGTATGTAACTAAGCGTGGTTACAGAGCAAAATCGGGAATTATGCTAGGTCTTGGCGAAACACGCGACGAAGTCATCAAAACAATGGACGATTTAATTGCTGTTGATTGCCGAATGATTACCCTTGGACAATACCTTCAGCCCCGCCCAACAAATCTTCCTGTGGAACGTTATATATCACCAGAGGAGTTTGATGAGTATAAACAAATTGCCCTGCAAAAGGGATTTACATTTGCCGAGTGTGGCCCATTGGTGCGTTCGTCGTACCACGCGGATAAGGCGCAGGAGTTGGTAAAGGGCAAATGTTGTAACAGCTAAGCTGTACTTGCTATGCAAAAAAGAAAAAAAACATATAATGCACAACGTAAGTTTTAGTGATCTTGGACTAATTGACTATAAGGAGGCATGGGATTATCAGGAGCAACGGTTTGAAGAGGTAACACAGAGGAAGCTAAAGGGTGACGGAAAGTTACACTATTTGCTCTTTTGCGAGCATCCACATGTTTACACCTTAGGGAAGAGCGGTGAAAACACCAACTTGCTCATCTCCGACGAGATGCTTAAGCGCATCAATGCTACGTACTATCACATAAATCGAGGAGGCGATATTACGTATCACGGTCCTGGCCAAATAGTGGCATATCCAATTCTCAACCTCGAGGCTTTAGGCCTAACTCTTAAATCCTACATCCATAACATGGAGCAGGTTATTATTGACTGCTTGGCCGATTATGGAATAAAATCCGACCGGCTCGAAGGCGCCACTGGCGTTTGGCTCGATGTTGGGGTTAAGGGTAAAGAGCGTAAAATTTGCGCCATTGGCGTACGCGCTAGCCGTTTTGTAACAATGCACGGTTTGGCTTTCAACATCAACACTAATCTCGATTACTTCAGCTACATCAACCCTTGTGGATTTATCGATAAGGGAGTAACATCAATGCAGAAGGAGTTGGGATGCGAGGTTGATTATAACGAGGTGAAGCAAAATCTCAAAAAGCATTTTGCCGCTCGTTTCAATTTTGAATATAACCAGTAGTCATTCAAATGGCTTATAAAATAACAGATGGAGATTTGAATGATGGAAAAAAGATGGGTATATAAGGAACAGGGCGATCCGGAATTGGTTAACCGTTTAGCAACGGAGTTAAGCATTGAACCAGTTTTAGCAATGTTATTGGTGCAGCGTGGAGTAAAAACGTACGATGAGGCAAAGCGGTTTTTCCGCCCTTCGTTGGATGATTTGTACGATCCCTTCCTAATGAAGGATATGCATAACGCTGTCGATCGTATTGAGCAAGCAATACGTAAGGGAGAAAGAATACTATTTTATGGCGATTACGATGTGGATGGAACAACAGCCGTTGCGCTAATGTACTCCTTTTTCCGAAGTCGTTACTCAAAAATTGGCTATTATATTCCCGATAGGTATAACGAGGGTTACGGAATTTCACTCAAAGGAATTGATTATGCTTTTGATAATGGTTACTCGTTAATTGTTGCGCTCGATTGCGGAATTAAAGCCATTGAGAAGATTCGTTACGCCACTCAGCGTAAAATCGATTTCATTATTTGCGACCACCATTTACCCGGCGACCAAATTCCTGAGGCCGTGGCCGTGTTAGATCCCAAACGGGTCGATTGTCCTTATCCTTTCAAGGAACTTTCTGGTTGTGGCGTAGGCTTTAAGTTGCTTCAAGGCTACTGCCGCAAAGCGGGAGTTGATCCTTCGGAGTTATACAGCCATATCGATTTGGTTGCAGTAAGTATTGCATCGGATATCGTTCCAATTATCGACGAGAATAGAGTTTTGGCACACTATGGTTTGGAGAAGTTGAACTCCAATCCATCAAAAGGTCTTAAATCAATCATCAAAATAGCGAATATTGAAAAACAGCAGTTAGCCATTGATGATATTGTTTTCCGCATTGGCCCAAGGATTAATGCTGCAGGCAGAATGGAATCGGGGATGACTGCCGTTGATTTACTCTGTGCCGACGACGATAATATTGCCAGCGAAATGGGTTCGCTTATCGATTCGTGTAATAACGATCGGAAAAGCGTTGATCGCAATATAACCCACGAGGCACTAAGGATGATTGCTGGCGATACAAGAATGCAGCATCGGTACTCAACTGTAATTTTCAACCCATCGTGGCATAAGGGTGTTGTGGGGATTGTAGCGTCGCGCTTGATAGAAACATACTATAAACCAACAGTTGTTTTAACTCAAACTGGCGATTTAGCCACAGGATCGGCTCGTTCGGTTCCTGGATTTGACCTTTACCAAGCCGTTGAGGCTTGCTCGGACTTACTAGAAAATTTCGGCGGACACATGTATGCTGCTGGTTTAACCATGAAGGCCGATAGGGTTGATGAATTCAAAACTCGATTCGAGGAGTACGTAAGCAAAAATATTACTCCCGATTTACTTACCCCACAGGTTGATATTGATGCCAAAATAAAGCTAAGCGAGATAAACGATAAGTTTTACCGAATACTTAAACAATTCCAGCCTTTTGGGCCAGGGAATATGGCTCCAATTTTCAGCACTGAGAATGTTTACGATAATGGTGAAGGACGCCTGGTTGGAAACGAGAAGGAGCACCTTAAACTTTCAATAATTGAGGAGAATAACCCAACCGTTTATCCGGGCATTGCTTTCCAGTTGGCCGAGAATTACAAAGGAATTCACGAGCGTAAACCGTTTAACATCTGTTTTTCGCTTTACGAGAATGTATTCCGTGGAGTAACTACTATCCAAATAAGGGTAAAGGATATAAAGTTTTTGGAGTAAAACATAATAAATTTAACACACAATAAATCCGTTTTATAATTCCGGGCTTAGTCCCGGAATTCTTTTTTTCTGTATTTTTGAAAGAAGTAAAACCTACTCCCATGAAAAGAATAAGCCTATCGTTACTGTTTGTTATTGTTGCAATTACAGGTTACTCGCAAACCCTACAGCCAACAATATCGGCTATGAAATGGGGTGCCGATTACAAACTACACGTTAAGTTGGCGAACGATTCTGCCTACGTTATGGATGTTAAGGGTCTTTACCATACTGGTAAAAATCTTTTTATAGATACTACCGATAAATCAACTACCTACTATCCCGTTACGCTCGATAAGGAGTTTATCGATTATATAAAAAACAAGAAGATAGTGGAACAAGGGATCGATACAATAAAAACAGATTCGCTAAAGGTCAGTTACAAAACGCTATGGTCCGCAACTCACGCTAATTTGGGTGGCGGGTATATTCACTTTGTGAATTGCTTGGTTTACTCATTGGAATCGCAACAATTAAGGCTGACAGATCCAATTTTTAAGCGTCCCGTTACCGAATGGAGGCCCAAACCAATGACAGAAAGCTACAAACGTACCCGTAAATGGGAGTTCTACTATCCATCTAATCAAAAGTTGGCTCAAAAAGAGTATAAACTGCGATTGAAGGAGAATGATTTGCGCGATTTGCAGGGTGTTCCAACTCGTTTTATAGAGCTATTCCTCGAAACATCGCAGTCGGACTATGAAAAACTAATCAGTAATCGAAAATTTCAACTTGTGGCTCAAATTGATTTGGTTCGGTTGCTTCTTGGAGCAAAATACCTAGGCGAGGATCAAATTCGGAATATAAGTAGCAGGGTTCTATCCGCTGTGGTTAAATACAACGTAAATACAATGCCATCGGTTATTATTTTCGACGATTACAATGCTGCGGTGGCAATGAGCCTAAACTCCAAAGGTTATCAAATTGACTACATCGTATATTCCGATGGCGAAACCGTTTCGGGTGCCGATTTAGCAGGTCGTACCTCTATGATTGAAGGACTAATCAAAAACATTAATGAGGCTAACGAGCGGGTTTTCCGCAAGCGACTACAGATTTATTACCAGAAAGTGAAGTAGTTTTCCGGATTAACGCAACTATTTAATCGCGTTTCACCAACAACACAACATTCTCCACATGATGGGTATGTGGGAACATATCCACTGGTTGAACTTGTGTTACTCGGTAACCCTTATCAAGAATAGCAATGTCGCGGGCTTGAGTTGCAGGATTACAGCTAACATAAACTACTCGTTTCGGGTTTGCGTGGAGAATTGCTTCTAGCACATCGGGATGAACTCCGGCTCGAGGAGGATCCAGAATTACCACATCGGGATATCCCTGCTCTTGCATAAAACCCTCGGTGAGCAAATCTTTTATATCGCCGGCAAAGAAACTGGTGTTTTTAATTCCGTTTATCTCAGAGTTTACTTTGGCATCCTCAATTGCCTCTGGAACATACTCAATTCCCACCACATGTTTTGCCTTCGCTGCAACAAAATTGGCAATTGTACCTGTTCCTGTGTACAAATCGTAAACATGCTCATCGCTGTTGATGTTGGCAAATTCCCTAGCAACCTTATATAGTTCGTAGGCTTGTTCTGAGTTGGTTTGGTAGAACGATTTTGGACCAACCTTAAACTTAATGCCCTCCATCTCCTCCAGAATGTAATCTTTTCCATGGAAAAGAACTAAATCCAAATCGTTAATGGTGTCGTTTACCTTTTGGTTCTCAACGTAGAATAGCGATGTAATTTGAGGAAATTCATTCTTGATATAATTCAGTAAACCACCAATTTCATCGGAATAAGTTTTTACCACCAAAATTACCATAACATCACCGGTGGAGGCAGTGCGAACAATTACATTACGCATTACGCCATCTTTGCTTCGCAGATTTAGGAATTGCAGATTGTTTTCAACCGCATACTTTTTGATTGAAAGTCGGATTGAGTTTGAGGGTTCTGGTTGCAGATAGCAGTTTTTAACGTCAAAAACCTTGTCGAACTTGCCCGGAATATGATATCCCAATGCAGGTTCGGGTTCAAAATCGGCACCCGAAGAAATTTCCTCCTGGCTTAACCAGCGCGACTCAGAGAATGTAAACTCAAGCTTATTTCTGTAGTACTTTGTTTTTTCAGAACCTAGAATTTGAGAAACTTCAGGTAGTTCAACTTTGGCAATTCGGGTTAGTTGATCAACAACTTGTTTCTGCTTAAACTTTAGTTGCTCGGCATAAGGTAAATTTTGCCATTTACAACCCCCACACATTCCAAAATGTTCGCAGAATGGCTCAGTTCTGAGAGGAGAATACTCGTGATACCTCACAACATATCCTTCGAGGTAACTTTTTCGTTTATTTGTTATCTGAATATCTACTACATCGCCGGGTACTGCAAAAGTAGTAAACAGAATTTTTTCGTTAACTCTGGCAATAGCCTTTCCTTCGGCTGCCACATCTTCAATTTTAATATTTTCAATAACTGGATATTTTCCTCACCTCCCCATATAATTCCTTATCTTTGAACAAATTATTTAGTGTTGATGTTTGAGAATTAATCAATTTGATTTTCAATTAATCAACAAATCAGTTCGCAAAGTTAGCAAAAAGTAATGGACTCACTAACACATATTGTATTAGGTGCGGTTGTGGCAGAAACTACAAGCGCTAAGAAAATTGGCAATAAAGCGCTGATTTATGGAGCTATTGCGGGAAACTTGCCCGATTTCGATTCGGTTTTTACCCCATTGTTATCGCCTGCTAATGCGCTTTTTTTTCATAGAGGTATAAGCCATTCATTTCTACTGGTTTTTCTTTTAGCACCAATATTTGCATTTATTGTGAGTAGAATAGATAGGGATAAACGAATGGAATTTACCGATTGGTTGTTGCTTATTGCACTCCCTTGGTTGTCGCACATTCTGGTTGATATTTTTAACACCTATGGAACCGGAATTTTTGAGCCATTTTCCAATCTTAGAGTTTCATACGATTCCATGGCAATTGTCGATATCTTTTTACTGGCTGGTATAATTCCTGCTGTAGTTGCTATTTTACTATTTGGGCAGGTTAAGCGGCAAAGGAGGATTTTTGCATGGATAGCCATTGGCTTTGTTGCAGTTTACATTTCATTTTCAGTCATAATAAAGGAATCTTTAGAATATAGAGTAAGCCGAGAGTTACTTGCTGAGGGGAAAGAATATTCAAGAATTCATACTGCAGCGTTGCCTTTTAGCAATTTACTCTGGATGGTGGTTGTTGAGGACAGTGCTGGGTATAATGTAGAACAGCGAAACATATTGAACATTGACGAGTCGTTACTCAGAAGTCGACATCTAAAAAATCACCAGTACTTGGAGCCTTTGAAAAATGACGAAGAAATTGCTAAGCTCGTTAGATTTACAAAAGGATTATATACTGTAGAAAAATCAAACAAAGGACTTGTTATTTACGATTTACGTTACTCTAGTTTAGCCGAAAGTTACCCCCAAGCCTACGTTTTCAGGTTCGAGGTAAACATAGATGGTGATAATGTGAAAATCTCCAGAGCTCATCCTCAGCGGAGTCTTAGTTTCAAGAATATCAAGCGATATGTTCACCGCATACTAAGCACACAGGATTAATCATCAAAGGATTTGAACCAGCTTAAGGCATCTTCAAGCGTATTAAAGGTTTTCAGTGGGATTTTATAAATATTGGTTGCTTGTATGATCATATTCAGGTAATATTTCCTAAAAATATTGCCATCGAAAACAACCGCTGCGCGTTTGAGCCCCAATTCAGCTGCTTTAGGAATGGCTACATTTTCGAACCATTTTCGGCTCTCTGGGTTTACAATCCCTTGATTTCGAATATCCGAGATATAGTTGCGAACTGGCAAATTTGTGGATTGTTGAAATTCAATACCCGATGAAATAACTTTTTTATACTCATCAATAGTATGTATTCCGTTCCATGTAATTAATATTGCTTTGTAGTCAGGGATATAGGTTGCTTTAGCGTAAGGGGCTTTAAAAATCTCAATCGAGTTCATTGCACGAAAAATTTGGTGTAATATAAGGCTATAACTCACCCAAGTCAATGTGTCTTTTGTTAAAAGTGCAATTCTTTGGCGAATAAACCATTTCGTTACACGAAAGACTTTTATAATTTTGTGTAAAAAGTAAAACATGTCATTATCATTTAACCCTAAGGACTTTGATAGCCTAATTGTTGTAGGCGATAGGGTTTTAATCAAACCCAAAAATCCAGAGGAGAGAACTAAAACAGGATTGTTGCTTCCTCCAGGGGTGCAAGAAAAGCAAAAAGCCCATAGCGGTTACGTTGTAAAGGTTGGTCCTGGATATCCTATTCCCTCGTTAACCGAAACCGATGAACCATGGAAGAAAAGCAAGAACGATGCTAAGTACTTTCCCCTACAGGCAAACATTGGCGATTTAGCAGTATATCTGCACGACAATGCAGTTGAGGTTGAATTCAACAACGAAAAGTACGTTATTGTATCGTTTTCCTCAATTCTGTTGTTGTTTCGAGATGAGGGTTTGATGGAATAGAATGCGCATCTCAAAATATTTCTTAAAAAAGTTACTTTCCACTTCTTCTAATTTGCGGTAATAGTCGTGCTCAATATTGTGCATGCGCACTATTTTTATCCTGTTGGCTAAAAGTGGCTCACCTAAAAAATAGCACGAGTGCAATCCTTCAAATAAAATTGGGGCTTCATCTTTTAACAGATTTTGTAAAAGAGTAGCATCATTTCTGGTTGATACAATATAGGGTAAAGCACCTACAAACGGATTAACAAAAGTTCTGCGGGGATAGTAAGTTACTTTGCTGCAAATTTGTTCCAACTCCACCGAACGCTCCCTGCCATATTCAAAAACATGTAAATTGATTTCAATGCCGGCCTCAAATAAGGCTTTAAGTTTGTAGTAAACATCAATAACGCCACCATAATTTGGCGGAAATGGATTGTCGAAACTAATTACATGCAATTGTTTACCCATGCACTACATTGTTGTATATTGATACGAGCAGTTTTTCTTGTGTTTCCCAATGCCAATAATTGGCGGCTTGTTTGCAATTATCAACCAATTTTTGGTAATACAAAACATCAGTTAATAAATGTTCAATGGCTGCTTGTATATTATCGACAGTGTCATCGCACAAAACCCCTACTTCATATTGTTTATTCAAGGTTTGATATTCCTCAAAATTGGCACAAACAGAAGGAATACCGGCCTGTACATAATCAAAAAATTTATTGGCAATGCTGTATCGGTAACTTAAACTTACATCATTAAGTAAGTTGATACCAATTTTGGCTTGTTGCGTAATTTCGTGCAATTTATCGGGTGTTACCTTACCTAAAAGTTTAACCTTAGCACTTAAGTTGAGTTCTGTTATTAATGTGATAATGCGCTCTTTTAATAATCCATCACCAACAATCCACAACTCGGCATTTATGTTTTGCATGGCTGTAATGGTTTGCTCAATACCACGACCAATATTTAAATCGCCTTGGTAAAGAATAATGTCTTTCTTGATACCTGTGCTTTCAACTGTTTTTTTGATGGGCATATTGTAAATCACATCAAAGTTTTTGCCGTATAAGTTGGTGAAAATTTCAGCAAGTTTTGGTCCTACAGTATAACAAGCATCCGTCATAGGAATACAAGTTTTAAGCATTGTTTGCCAAATATTTTTAATGGCGTATCGGTTGTGTAATTCAGGCACCTCGGTAAAATATTCATGCGCATCAAATACCAGTTTTTTACCTTTTATTTTTGCAGCTAAAGTGCAAGGTAAAATGGTATCGGCATCAACAGCACTAATGATGGTACATTTAGCGAACAATAAAAAAAGGAAGAGTTTTAAATTGTACTCGAGGTAAAACAATGGCCCATGTTCAAACCGGCATGTTATGCGGTGTTGTTTAAACGATAAGTGATGTAAA
>WBUV01000487.1 GCA_008933525.1 Bacteroidales bacterium
CTATACTGAAATTCGCCGTTTAACCTCATTCCACTAATATTGCTGAATAAACCTTTTGGCAACGACTCAATTAGTTCTTGCCATTTATGGTTTCCACTTTTGAAGCTAAAATCGATGATTGAATCGTTCTTATAGCATAATCCAATGTTGGCGGTTAGTTTGTTGAAGTTTATTTTTGAGAGAGTATCAATACAGTACGATAATGGAGTTATCTTAAAAATTAGATTTGCCGATAGGCTATCGGTCTCAACCATCGTTTCGGCTATTCTTTTACCTTGGATTTGCAACTTATCTACCTTAGAGTTAAATAGTAGTTCAATGTTGTTTTTTGACAAATCTTTGGCCTCTAAGGATACTTTTGCTGAGTCGAAAAGGGTTGTAATACCAAGGAATGGTTCAAGGAATGGCACCTTTGTGGCTCCATCTTTTCCGCTTATAGTTACATTAATTGTATTGGTTTTTTTATCGGTAATTCCATTTAATACGATATAATTTTCTCCAGTATTATCAATAAACTTGGCATCTGCATTGAATTTTTTTCCAGAATATTTCCAGTTCTGAATTGTTAATAAGCCAGAGTAAGTCGAGTCAGTGTATTCTAAGTTGAAGTTATCGACGTTAAACTTAGCGGTCGATAGGCCAAAAAATGTTCTGATGACTTTATTTAATCGTATAATTGAGTTGGATGAGTTGCTAGCTTGTTTTGTACTATCAATAGGGTTTCCTTTATTTGATAACGATTTTCGATAAATTAAAATATTATGAATATTGACCTTTGAGTCGGTTATATCTACCTCTAGCGGGTTAATTTTTAGCGTTAGCAGGTTAAGTAAGCTGAGTTTGGTTTCAATAAAACCGATGTTTACTAAGGTATCTAATTTGTTTTGAATACTTAAGCCTTTAAGTTGAATTGTTCTTAAGCCAATATACCTCAAATCTTGGGTTTTGATTTTTAATGAGTAATTATCCTCAATTTTCGATGTTTGGCGGTTGAACTGGTAGCGTGCAATATTGCTTCTAAAAATAAATCCTAAGGCAATAAACGCGATAAATGCAAAAAGTAGTGATTTTGATATCTTTCTGATATTTAACTTCATATAAGTATTCTAGGTTTTGCAAAGGTACACCATTCAGTTTAATGTTATGTGTTAATTTCTGCGAAAGCAAGTTGAAAAAAAGGTACCTGTTAGGTACCTTTTCAATAAAATGGATAAAATAACACAATTAAAAATCGTATTTGGCGGCAAATGTAATTCTGTTGTTATAAACTGGATCCATCGATGATGTCACTTTATGCTTTGCATCCCATGTTTCACCGTATACAGCACCTGTAAGCATGTACTCCAAAGCAAAGGTTAAATTTTCTTCTTTGTACGATACCCTTGGTGATACTCTGTAGAAATAATCCATATCATCGTTACGGAAATATTTTGTTGTACCAACAGTAAGGCTTGAATAATCATCGTCGGCTCCTAATAACTTTGAATAACCTAAAAATAATCCAACCCCAAACTTACCAAATCCTTGTTGCAAGTCAAGCCATGTGCCAAGGGTTTTTAGGCTAGTGTAATCATAATCCTGCTCAATAATACCACCAGTTCCTGTAATTGAACCGTATCCACCTATCATGTTAAGATGGGTGAGATTTTGCCCATATATAGCCATTGCTTTTACAGTTGTACTGCTAAATTTGCTCATTATATATGCGTTAACTAGGTACTGGCCGATAGTTTTATTTGTAGAAAAATTTGTTATTGTTTCTAACCTTGGAGTTAACCATTTGTAACCAGCCGATGCACCAACAACAAAGTCTTTTCTATTGCCAATCGATGCCTGAGCAATTACCTCGGGTAATCCGGAGTTACGTTGAGCATCGCTAGGACCTGCAGATTTATGGTATCCTTGTGTTAAAGCAGTAAAGCTAATTTTTACAATATCGGTAGGATAAACGGAGAAACGAACTTGAGGCGAGCGATTAAGCGCATTAATAGGTACACCTGCTCCGAAAGAAATATTCGCTGGTATTACCTCGTTTACAATGACTGGATGCCAATAATGCCCTAACATTAGTTCAGATTTCTCCCATTTCAAATTGATAATAAGATGGCGTAGACTAAGAAGTCTGGAATATTCGTTAGCAGTAGCAAAGAAATCCGCTTCCACTAGTCCCGAGGTTTTTGCTCCGAGAATATCAGGCCCTGATATTTTTAGCCCTAATCGAGATGATAAACTTAACATTTGAAGTTGGGTCTGCTTGTTTTTATCAACTCCATTTATGTCAAGGTTTTCTTTTAGTGGATAGAAATAAAGTTCGCCATCGCGGGCATCCAACGATTTATAAGTATCCATGATTATTTCATAATTTACAAAGCCATAAGCCTTTATTTCAATTTTTGGCTTCTCAGGCTCTTGTGCTTTAATTGTAATTGCACACAATAGAATTAAAGACGTTAGAAATAGTCTTAGATTTGGTTTCATAGCGT
>WBUV01000488.1 GCA_008933525.1 Bacteroidales bacterium
GCAAACTACAACCGGGCTGTAAAATAGTTGATCCAATCAAAGCAACATTCCCCATGGGTTCAATGACAGGTGCACCAAAAGTAAGAGCCATGCAGTTAATTGAAGAGTTTGAGCGAACTAAGCGTGGCTTGTTTTCAGGATCGGTTGGTTATATTACGCCTCAGGGTAATTTTGATTTTAATGTAGTAATTCGTAGTTTGCTTTACAATAAGCAGAGTAAATATTTGTCGTTTTCGGTTGGTGGGGCAATTACATTTAACTCCGAACCTGAAAAGGAATACAACGAGTGTTTGTTAAAAGCTAAAGCAATTCTTTCAACTCTTAATGCAACCATTCAAAATGCAGAATAGGTTTATTGATTTTATCCGGAAAAACAACTTGGCAAATCAGGATGATTCAATCCTTGCGGCTGTTAGCGGAGGGATAGATTCGATGGTGATGTATAATCTACTCCATAAAGCAGGATTTAAGATTGCTGTTGCTCATTGTAATTTTGGATTAAGAGGCGAAGAGTCCGATGCCGACGAGCAATTTGTGAAGTACCAGTGTTTGATGAGTGGGGTTGCATTCCACTCAATTAAGTTCGATACAATAGATTATGCAAAAGAGTATAAACTTTCTACACAAGTTGCAGCGCGAGAATTAAGGTATAACTATTTCGATGAACTCGTTAAGGAGTATAAATACACCAAGGTGGCCATTGCCCATAACTTAAACGATGTATCGGAAACACTTCTTTTAAACTTAACAAGAGGAACCGGAATTAAAGGTTTGGCCGGAATTAAAGCTTCAAATGGAAATGTTATAAGACCATTGCTTTTTGCAACAAGGCAGGAAATTGAGATTTTTTCACAGCAGCACGATATCAAATTTAGGGAAGATTCTAGCAATTCCACAGCTAAGTATAAAAGGAACTTTATTAGACATAAGATTATTCCAGAGTTAAAGCAGTTAAACCCTGTTGTGGATAGGTCCATTGCATTTACTGCAAATCATATACAGGAGGCAATTTGGTTGGTGGATGAGCAGATTGACAGGATTAGAAAATCAGTGGTAACTGTTAATGGCAATGATGTTTTGTTCTCAATAGATCAGCTACGAAAAGAGCGTTGTGCTAGTTTTTTTATGGTTGAGGAACTTAGCAATTATGGTTTTTCTCCATCCTCGGCAAGTCAGGTTGTGGATTTAATCAACTCGGAGTCGGGTAGGAGGGTTGAGTCTCAATCCCATGCTATTTATCGAGATCGGAATAATCTAATTCTGGTGGAAAGGAAATCGTCAATGAACGATTGCCTTAGTATAGATGCTAGCATTAGAAAAATAGAGACTCCTATAAATCTAAACATAGACTTATTTGACGACGTTACCAATCTTTTAATTGATCGCAACCCAAGTGTTGCATTAATCGATTTCGACAAACTTACGTTTCCTCTATCACTGAGAGTTTGGGCTGATGGCGATAAGTTTATGCCATTTGGGATGAATGGTTATAAGAAAATAAGCGATTTTCTTGTCGATAATAAAGTTCCAATGCATAAGAAAAGCAATGTATACGTTTTGCTATCGGGCAACGAAATTGTATGGGTTGTTGGCTATAGAATTGATAATAGGTTTAGGATTGATAAAGGAACAACGAAAGTTCTACGATTTGAATTGGAGTAATTGAAGGCGATAGTGTTGTATAAATCAAAAATCCCGAATATTTCGGGATTTTTGATTTATGGTAAATTTCTTGTCATCTTATTTCTTTGGAATGTTAACTAGTACATCAAGCAACAGATCCCAGAATTTTTGTGTTGTAGGAATGCTAATTCTTTCATCGGGCGAGTGAGCGCCTTTAATGGTTGGCCCAAACGAAATCATGTCTAGTTTAGGGTATTTCTCAAGGAATAAACCACATTCCAACCCTGCATGAATAGCTCTTACAACAGGCTCAACACCAAATAATTTAGTGTACGAATCCTTTGTGATTTGTAAAATTTTTGAATTGGTATTTGGAGCCCAACCTGGATATCCATCGGAGTGTTGAATGTTTGCATTCGCTAAACGGAAAACACTTTCTACCATGTTTGATATATCGTATTTTGCCGATTCAACTGAGCTGCGCTGACTTGTTGTTACAAGTATTTGATTATCCTGAATAAACTTAACTGATGCAAGGTTTGTTGAGGTTTCAACAAGCCCCTTTAGCTGACGGCTCATTGCAATTACACCATGAGGGCAAGCGTATAAGGAGTTAAGCAAATCGTAATGTGTAGGCTCATCAATAACATTCTCGGGCATATCCGTATTTTCAATAGTTATTGCTAAACCTGGTTCAACATCTTTTATTTCATTGTAAATATCATTGCGTAATTTCTCAAAATCTTTGATTAACTCAGTTTTATCATCCTTATGAACTGTAATAATTGCATAGGCTTCGCGAGGAATAGCATTGCGTAAGTTACCACCATCAAG
>WBUV01000489.1 GCA_008933525.1 Bacteroidales bacterium
TTCTTACACAGAATGGAACTCAAATTACTGGATACCTCGAGTACGAAGAAAAAATTGAGGACGAGGAGCCCTTTATGGTAAAGCAGGAAGTTGTTGGAACTTTCAAAAGAAATAAACTAAAAATAGAAGGGAAAAATGCAACCTCGCCTCATGGAGAGGAACTGGTTGGATATAATTTAGATATCCTGGAAGGGACATTCACCCGCGAGGGTAAAATTGTTGGTCATAGCCACGATTGCGACGATATTTGTGGAGTATTCGTGATGAGCCGATAGTTTTCACAACATAACTGATAACATACAACACATATCATTTCTACTAAAATGTCACAAATTCGATTAACCAAGGAGTTCCGTTTTGAAATGGCTCACGTGCTGGAGGGCTACGACGGACTTTGCGCCAATATGCACGGACATTCATACATACTTTCGGTTACGGTTATTGGAAAACCCATTCAGCAAACAGGCAATCCAAAACTTGGGATGGTAATGGATTTTGGCGATTTGAAGAAGATTGTTAATCCGTTAATTATTAGTAGGTTCGACCATGCTGTTGCCGTTATGAACAATACGTCTATGCATAAACGTTTGGTTGATGCAAAATTTGCTCGGATTGAGGCGTTGCCCTTCCAGCCAACTTGCGAGAATATGCTTGAGTACTTTGCTGAGTTAATTATGGCTCAGCTACCACAGGGCGTAAAGCTACATCACCTAAAAATGCACGAAACGGCTACATCGTATGCAGAATGGTATGCGTCCGACAACTCATAAAACCAAACAATGAACAATCGCCTCCTCCTGCTCGATGCCTATGCCCTTATTTACAGGGCATACTATGCTTTTATCAATAGGCCAATGAAGAATAGCAAGGGTTTGAACACATCGGCTATTTACGGCTTTACACGCGCCACGCTCGATGCTATTAAAAAGTTCAACCCAACACACGTTGCTGTGGGATTCGATTTGTCGGGGCCTACATTTAGAAGTGAAATGTACCCAGAGTATAAAGCCCAACGAGAGGAGACTCCCGAAGATATTCGTGCTGCAATTCCAATAATTAAGGATATTCTCCGTGCTATGCAAATCCCTATTGTTGAGTTAAAAGGGTATGAGGCCGACGATGTTATTGGAACGCTTGCTGTACAAGCAAATCCCGATGAGTTTGAGGTTTTTATGATGACACCCGATAAAGATTACGGTCAGTTGCTCTCCAAGAACATCAAAATTGCAAAGCCTGGTCGTGGGGGAAACGAGATGGAGATTGTTACCGAGGAGGAATTCTGCAAGGGTTATGATATTCAATCGCCAAAGCAATTCGTAGATATTTTGGCACTTTGGGGCGATGCATCGGATAATATTAAAGGCGTAAATAAAATTGGTGAGAAAACGGCCGCAAAGCTCATTGCAGAGTACGGAAGTATTGAGAATATACTTCACAATACTGATAAGTTAAGTCCAGCAATGCGACAAAATCTGGATTCATCCCACGATCTGCTTACGCTAAACCGTAAGTTGGTTACCATCAAAACAGACCTTGAACTTGGCTTTACATACGACGATTTAAAGATAAAGGAGGCCGATTTAAAGCAGCTAATTCCGTTACTTGAGGAGATGGAGTTCCGTTCGTTGATACGTGAATTTAAGCCACAGGAAACCGCCCCCATAAAGCAGGAGTACGTACAAGGTTCTCTTTTCGGAGATATGCCTGTTGTAAACGCACAACCCCAATCAAATCTTCTAACATATAAAGATTTTGAGGTTGACTATAGGGTTGCAGTAACTACTGATGAGCGTAAGGCTCTCATCGATTTACTTAAGCAATGCCACGAGTTTGCGTTCGATACCGAAACCACGGGCTTAGACCCAATCCAATCAACCTTGGTGGGTATTTCTATCGCCATAAACCCCCGACAGGCTTGGTGGATTCCAATCCCTGCAAACAAGGATGAGGCGCAGTTGGTTGTTGATGAGTTCAAAGAAGTTTTTGAGAATTCATCTATCGATAAAATTGGTCAGAATATCAAGTTCGACCTTCAGATGCTGTTAAATTACGGTATCACCATAAAAGGGAAACTTTATGATACAATGTTGGCTCACTATCTGCTTGAGCCAGATTCTCGTCATAATCTCGATTTACTAGCCGAAAATCTGCTTGGCTATAAAACAATATCGATAGAAGAACTTATTGGCAAAAAAGGGGCAAGTCAAATCAATATGCGGGCTGTACCTTTGGAGAAGATCAGGGATTATGCCTGCGAGGATGCAGATATTGCCCTCCAATTGAAACTGATACTATTCCCTCGATTGGAAAGTCAAAGTTTGATGGAGTTGTATTTTAAACTTGAAGAGCCCTTGATTGAAGTTCTTGCACACATTGAGCGCAACGGTGTTAGGCTCGATTCCAGTAGTTTGAACGAGTACGGAAAGGTTCTTAATGCCGATTTAATT
>WBUV01000490.1 GCA_008933525.1 Bacteroidales bacterium
ACATATAGTTATACAATGGTACAAATTAAAGAGTTGAAAATTGAGCAACTGGAACAAGCTGCAAATATGCTTAAAGCCATTGCGCATCCGATGAGAATTGCAATAATTAGTTTACTTGAAGATAGTAAGAAACTTACTGTTACACAAATTCATGAAACCCTAAAGATTGAACAATCAACAGCATCGCATCATTTGGGTATTTTAAAGGATAAAGGTGTGCTATCGTGCAAGCGCGATGGTAAAAACACATACTACTTTCTACGCAACGAAAATCTAGGAAAAATTCTCGATTGTGTAGGACGCTGTGCAGTTTAAATACATCTTAAAAACACCTAGCTATGACAATCTATGTTGTTGATGTAATTCTAGTAATTCTGCTCGTTATTGGAGCCGTTAGAGGTTTTATGAAGGGTTTTATAGCACAACTATTCTCATTAGCCGCTCTGCTACTGGGAATATGGGGTGCTATTCGTTTTTCCGACTTCACAGCAACTCTGCTGATGGAGCAATTCAACTTTAACAACCAATATCTACCGCTTATTTCGTTTGCAATTACTTTTGCAGTAATAGTTATAGCAGTTCATTTTCTGGGAAAACTAATTGAGGGGTTATTCGATTTAACAGTGCTTGGTGTAGTAAATAAGATTTCGGGGTTGGTTTTTGGTTTTATTAAAACAGCATTTATCCTTAGTGTAATTATTGTTTTGGTTGAGAAAATAAATGTAAGGATGAACTTCTACTCAAGGGAGGCAACCGAAAGTTCGATTGTTTATACCCCAGTATCGAAACTGGCACCAGCCGTTTTTCCATATCTTCATTTCGATACAATTAAGAATTCCATTAAAGAGCAGATTAAAACCGAATCGGCGGAGTAATTCCTTGTCTAACTTATTTGTAAGCACCCTGAATGTTATAAGGTATAAAACTTATATCTTTGGGGTTTATTATTTTATTCACTTTATTAATTTTTAAACAATGAATTTTGTTGAGGAACTCAAGTGGCGTGGAATGATCCACGATATAATGCCTGGTACCGAGGAGCTGCTATCGAAGGAAATGACAACTGCATATGTTGGTATAGACCCTACGGCTGATTCCCTTCATATTGGACATATGGTTTCGGTAATGATGCTTATCCACTTTCAACGTTGTGGTCACCGACCTGTGGTTCTTGTTGGTGGTGCTACCGGAATGATTGGCGATCCATCGGGTAAATCGCAGGAACGAAATCTACTTGACGAATCGACTCTTCGACACAATCAGGAGTGTTTAAAAAAACAACTCTCGCACTTCCTCGACTTTGAATCCAAGGAGCCCAATGCTGCAGTTATGGTAAATAACTACGACTGGATGAAGGAATTCTCTTTCCTATCGTTCATTCGCGATATTGGTAAGCATTTAACAGTAAATTACATGATGAGCAAGGATTCTGTAAAAAAGAGAATCAGTGCGGAATCATCTACAGGAATGTCGTTTACAGAATTCACATACCAACTAGTACAAGGAACAGATTTTCTGCATCTGTACCAAGTGCTAAACTGTAAGTTGCAAATGGGTGGTTCGGATCAATGGGGCAATATTACCACCGGAACCGAGCTAATTCGTCGCAAGCTTGGCGGCGAGGCTTTTGCGCTAACCTGTCCGCTAATAACAAAGGCCGATGGTGGTAAATTTGGTAAAACTGAACAGGGAAACGTTTGGCTCGATAAAAAATTAACTTCACCCTATAAGTTCTATCAATTCTGGCTAAACACTTCCGACGAAGATGCAGAGCGTTACATTAAAATATTTACTCTCCTTAGCAAGGAAGAGGTCGAAAAACTTATAGAAGAGCACAAACTTGCGCCACACGAACGCAAACTTCAAAAAACATTAGCTCGCGAAGTTACCACCATGGTTCACTCGAAAGAAGACTATGATGCAGCCGTTGAAGCCTCCGAAATGTTATTTGGAAATGCAACTACAGAGTCGTTAAAAAAAATGGATGAAGAAACATTTCTGTCGGTTTTTGAAGGCGTTCCCACTTTTGAAGTTGACAAAAATTTTCTAAACCAGGGAGTTGCGCTATCCTCTTTAGTAGTTGAGCATTCTAAAGTATTCCCATCCAAAGGAGAACTTAGGCGTTTGGTTCAAGGCGGAGGGTTAAGTATCAACAAGGAAAAAATCACAAATCCAGACGAGATAATAACTGCTCAGCACCTAATAAATGGCAAGTATTTGCTAATTCAGAAAGGGAAGAAAAGTTACAATATTATACTAGCGCAATAGTTTTAACGTTAATATTACGACCCTCTCCATCGAGAGGGTTTTTGATCGAAAAAAAGGAGGAAAAATGGCTAACGAGAATAACAACTTCGAATTAAATTCCACCCAACTCATACAAACTTTGTGGGGATACCGTAGAACTCTAATTTTTGTTG
>WBUV01000491.1 GCA_008933525.1 Bacteroidales bacterium
GACTGAAGTTGGTACTGAACCCATTAAGTAAGCAAGGAATACAATAGCAATTTTCCACATCGTTTCCATGCCGCAAATATAGTATTATGAGAATTAAAAGTGGAAAGTTGAAAGTTAAATGTTGAAAAAAATAACTCACTTTGATTAATAAAATGCAGATAATGTGATAAATAAAAACAAAAAAAATCGACCAAGGAGAACCAAGGTCGATTTTTCTATGATTATATTGATATTACAACTGTGGGCCAGCGTTAACTAGTCTTTGACCCCATTCGTTATCGGTAAAATTCTCAAAGTTTTTGATGAATTTCTCGGCAAGGCCACGAGCAGCATTTTCCCAATCCTGAGGATTTGACCAGCTGTTCCTTGGGTTTAGCATTTTGGAATCAACACCATTGATGGATTTTGGAACCTGAAGGTTGAAAATTGGTAGTACCTCAAACTCTTCCTTCTCGATACTTCCATCTAGAATTGCGTTTATTATTGCGCGGGTCGATGGTAAGTCTATACGTTTGCCAACACCGTAAGCACCGCCAATCCATCCAGTGTTTACTAAGTAAGCCTTGCAATCGTGTTGTTGCATTTTTTTAACCAACTCACGAGCGTAAACCGTTGGGTGTAGCATTAGGAATGCCTGCCCAAAGCAACTGCTAAATGTAGGTTGTGGTTCCTTAACACCTCGTTCAGTTCCCGCAAGTTTAGCGGTAAAGCCGCTAAGAAAATGGTACTGGGTTTGATTTGGGGTTAACCTTGAAACAGGAGGCAATACTCCAAATGAATCGGCAGTAAGGAAAATTACGTGCTTAGCATGACCAGCCTTAGATACAGGCTTTACAATATTCTGAATATGGTAAATTGGGTACGACACCCTAGTGTTTTCGGTTTTTTTCTTAGAGCTGAAGTCGATATTGCCTTCTGCATCAACATCCAGATTTTCCAACAAAGCATCGCGACGGATTGCGGCAAAGATATCGGGTTCCTTTTTGGGGTCTAAGTCTATGCATTTTGCGTAGCAACCACCCTCGAAGTTGAACACTCCGTTATCGTCCCAGCCATGCTCATCGTCGCCAATCAATGCGCGATTTGGGTCGGCAGAAAGAGTGGTTTTTCCAGTACCAGAAAGGCCAAAGAAGATAGCCACATCGCCATTTTTACCTACGTTGGCGCTGCAATGCATTGATGCAATACCTTTAAGCGGTAGGTAGTAGTTCATTACGGAGAAGATTCCCTTTTTCATCTCGCCACCGTACCAAGTACCACCAATTAATGCCATACGCTCGGTTAAATGGAATGCTACGTAAACCTCGCTATTTAAATTCTGCTCCTTCCATTTTGGGTTTGATGTTTTTGAAGCAACCATAACCACAAAATCGGGCTTAAATGTTTTTAGCTCCTCATCGGTTGGACGAATAAACATATTCTTAACAAAATGAGCTTGCCAAGCAACCTCCATAATGAAACGAACACAAATTCTTGTATCCTCGTTTGCTCCAGAATATGCATCTACAACGTAAAGTTTTTTTCCGCTTAGCTGTTTTGAACTAATTTCCTTCAAATAATTCCAATTATCTTGCGATAAAGGTTTATTATCGGAACTTTTGTTGCCTGCCTGTGCCCACCAAACATTTGGCTCGGAGTTAGGCTCCACAACAATGTATTTGTCCTTAGGTGAACGACCAGTGAAAATTCCTGTATCAACATTAATTGCTCCAAGTTTGGTTGCTTGACCACGCTCAAAGCCAATTAAATTGGGGTCTGTTTCGTGTTTATAGAGTAAATCATAACTTGGGTTATAAAACACCTCGGCAGGTTCGGTTATTCCATAAACCGATAAGTCAACATTCGCCATATTTAAAATTTAGGGTTATAGTTGGTTATTATTGTCAAATTTATCTTTTTCACAATTAAAAAACAAAAATCCTATTGATTTATAGGATTTTAAGCATTTTTTCTGTTAATGCAAAAATATGACATTTGTCATACGAAAACGATTTCGGGGATATGTTTAACATCAGAAATCTTTGTTGAGGGGTATCAACTTAACAAGTGTTGCTTATCTTTACATTGGGAAAAAATGGTGAAATTGAATCCTACTCAATTAATAACCAGAAGTATACTGGATTATTAGTTGAGGATTACCCACAACTTTTCTTGATGTTTCGCTATAAACTACGGCTTATTTTATTCTTAAAACCTCAAAATTACTATTGTAATTAATAATAAATTGTTGATGATTTTGAATTAATGCGCTAGGGCGTGATTCCTTAAACCAGAATTCGGATTGCAGCAAGTTAGGCCTATAGCTATTCAGGCACTCGTTAAAATTAACGCCGTAATTTTTCATTGCAGCAATAAAGTATAAACCAACATCGTAGCCTAAATACGAGTACTGTGTGGG
>WBUV01000029.1 GCA_008933525.1 Bacteroidales bacterium
CGCTTGTACCGCCAATAAGGCTAGTGCAAAAAAGGTTTAGGCCGTTGCCAATGCTTTTAAACTCCTCATCAATCTGGAGTGCAAGCTCACGGGTTGGCGATACAATCAAAACCTGAAAATTTGGCTTTTGGTTTATCAGATTATGAATAATTGGCACCAAGAATGCGGCTGTTTTGCCTGTTCCGGTTTGTGCTAAGCCAAGTAAGTTTCTTCCCTCAAGAATGGCATCGAGGGTTTTTTCCTGAATCTCTGTTGGGGTTTTAAATCCTTTCTTTAGCAGGTTGCTAACTATTTTAGGGTTAACTGGTAACTCTTCAATTAGCTGCTTAGGTGTATGTTTAATTACTTCTTGTGCAACTGCCTTTTTTACGAAATGCTTTGGGTCGATCGAGCTGCTTTTGCTCTGTCCATTACCCGATGATTTAAATCTTGATGTTCTTTTAGAATCAAAATTACGTTTTCCCCTGTCATTCAGAGGTTTTCTGTTTCTCATTTGAAATTTGTTAGTTAATGCCGCTGAAGCAAACATTAACCAAGTATCTGTTCAAAGGGGTAATGTTTCTTTGGCGTAAATATTATTCAGCGTAAACTAGTGAAGTAGAAAGGATGTCGTCTTGAGAGGTGATTCGAGAGATATACTAACTATACAGATCTAAAATATGCTAAAATCGATACAAAGGAAGGTATAATAAATTCAATATCCAAATTTACAGCGAATTATGCTTGTTTTCTATTAGTTTTATGTAAATGTTTCCATGAGACTAGCCTCACTGGGAAGTTTTTGTGAGGGGTATGGGCTTCCATTATCCGCAGGCCCAGGAAGCGTTATTAAATAAGTGGTCAGTTGAAATAATTAAAATATTCCCTACTTTTGACTGCAACAAACTGTTGTTATGGGCACCGGAATAATAGTTAATCAGTTAATTATTTTTGGAGTGTTGATGCTTGTTGGAGCATCGGCGTCGTGGTTAAAACTAATAACCGACGAGGGTAAAGATTTGCTGGCCCGAATAATTATTGATATCACCCTGCCCTTTTTAATCCTCAGTACATTCATCAAGCTCGATAGTAACCCCGCCTTACTCTGGAACGGGTTCCTTGTATTTGGGCTAACATTTGTAAATCTTGGTTTCCTGTTCTTTTTTGGTACAGCATCGTCGCGTATGCTGAGACTTAACCCTGCCGATAGCACAGTACATACACTACACACGATGCTAGGTAATATTGTATTCTTAGGATTTCCACTATTCGATGCTTTGTTTCCGGGCGGTACAGGTGTTTTTTATGCTGCAACATACCAGTTGGCATCAAACACAATTACATTCACCTACGGAATTTACAGACTTAGTTCAGGAACCCAAAAATCGGGGTTAAAAAGTCTTATAAATGTCAATACAGGTGCGCTGTTGTTAGGTTTTACCATAATGGTATCGGGACTAAAACTTCCAACACCAGTTATTGATGCTTTTACAGGACTTGGAAAAAGCACAAGCCCACTCTCAATGGTTTATATTGGCGCATTGCTTGCTGGAATAGGGGTTAAGGATGCCTTTAAAACGCTTAGCATTTATGTGCTTAGTTTGAATAAGTTGATTATAACGCCAATTGTTCTAGGTGTTGCCTACTTCTTATTAAATCGAACTTTAAACCTAAACCTTTCAGTTGAGGCCTTTGTTGTTCTGGTGATGCAGGCCAGTATGCCCGCACAAACAATTGTTGTTGTTATGAGTAGGCGTTACGGTGGTAACTATAAACTGGCTGCAGGAAATCTGTTTATCACAACAATTCTTAGTATTGTAACACTTCCTTTGGTTTATATTTTTCTTACCTACCTTGTAAAATAAAAATGCGGGAATCACCCCGCATTGAAATTATATCGAAAAAATCATTTTGATGCCTTATTTTGTCACAATCGTCACGTCGAGGGTGAATTCATCGTAAATCATATTATTGCCCAAATTTTCGAAGAATTTTCCTGAACCGTAACGGATGTCGTATTTGGTTCTATCAACTATAATTTTTGCTTTATAGGTATTTCCGCCCTTAACCACATCAAATTTAACAGGGTAGGTTTGACCCTTGATTGTTAAATCGGCCTCCGCAGTTGCTTTTCCGCCTTGAAATTTTGCTGATTTTACATTGCTCAATAGCGATGTGTTGAATTTACTTACGCTAAAAAAATCGTCTGAATTTAAGTGATCTATAAGTTTTTTGTTCCATTCTGGACTTTTAAGATCCTCACAGGTGATTGTCTGCATATCAATCACAAAGTTGCCAGATACAATTTGGTCGCCTTTAACTGTAAACTTTCCTTCCTTTAGTTTGATTTCGCCGTAGTGTTCGCCACTAACTTTTTTGGCATTCCATTTCAAGGAGGATTTACTGACGTCGGCATTAAGTTCCTGAGAGTACACTCCCGCACTCCAAAAAAACAAAGCCGACAGAAAAAATAGTTTTAGTGCATTCATAATTTTGTTATTTAAAGTTTATGCCATGATAAACAGATGAATAGAGTATTTTGTTCTTGATTTTAAATTTTTTCGTGATAGATTTGCAATCATTAATGTTTTTTCACAACCCCTAATGGGTTTTGAACCCTTTAGGGGTTATGGTCTGGAATCAAATCAGCACGAATCATCTAAAATTTTGTTTAAAAGAAACTTATTCGCATAATTTATAACATTTATGAGAGTTGTAATTCAGAGAGTTAGCGGTTCAAAGGTTGATATCGACGGAAAAACTGTTGGTAGTATTGGATTAGGGTTACTAGTTTTAGCAGGATTCGAAAGCGCGGATACGCAGGAAGACCTTGAGTGGACTGCCGCAAAGATTACCAAACTTAGAATTTTTGACGATAACGAGGGGGTGATGAACCTTTCGGTTACCGATATCAATGGCGATATTTTGGCTGTTAGCCAATTTACGCTACACGCCAAGACTAAAAAGGGTAATCGTCCGTCGTATATCCAAGCTGCGCCTCCCGATATTGCCATACCGCTATACGAAAACTTTGTAAAAATCCTTGAAACCGAGATAAATAAGAAGGTACAGACAGGTAAATTTGGTGCGAATATGGCCGTTTCGCTTGTAAATGACGGCCCTGTAACTATTATTATCGATTCTAAAAACCGCGAGTAATGGAGGATATAACAATAAATCAGGCTCAACAAGTTGTTGATGAGTGGATTAAAAAACACGGCGTTCGGTACTTCAACGAGTTAACCAATATGGCTTTGCTTACCGAGGAGGTTGGCGAATTGGCTAGGGTTGTTGCGAGGAAGTACGGAGAGCAATCGTTCAAGAGTGGCGAGAACCCTGATGCACTTGCGGAGGAGATGGCCGATATACTTTTTGTGCTAATTTGCCTCGCAAATCAAACCGGAACAGATCTTACACAGGCGTTTTTTCTAAATATCGATAAAAAGACCAAGCGAGATATTAACAGGCATAATCAGAATCCCAAATTGTTGTAACTTTGAACTCTGAATTTGTTGGTGGTTGATTGTTAGATTGTTGTTCTTCTTCACTTTCAACTTTTTACTTTTCACTTTAAACTTTTATAAATATGGAATTATCGTTGGAAGAAAAATTTAACCTAGAGGTTGATCAGGTCGCGGTTCAAACTGCATTGAATAAAATTAAAGATATTGCCAAGGCTCGTTTAGGCGAGGTAGAAACTTTGAAAAAGTGCTTCAGCTCTATCGATTTAACCACACTGAACACAACCGATGGGTACGAGCGTGGTAAACTATTTGCCGATAAGGTGAGTAAGTTCCAAACCGATTTTCCCGGAATGCCAAACGTTGCAGCAATTTGCGTTTATCCAAGCATTGTTCCCGCAGTAAAGGAGAACTTAACTGTTGAGAATGTAAAGATTGCATCGGTTTCCGCTGGTTTTCCATCATCACAAACATACATCGATATTAAACTATCGGAGTGCGATATGACTCTTGAACAGGGTGCCGATGAACTTGATGTGGTTATGTCTGTTGGCTCTTTCCTTGAAGGCGATTACTTTACTGTTTACAGCGAGTTACAGCAAATAAAAGAGGTTGCCGATGAGGCCAAGGTTAAAGTTATTCTGGAAACTGGCGCTTTACCAAGTTTTGAGGATATTAAACTTGCATCGTTCCTAGCAATGGAAGCCGGAGCCGATTTCATTAAAACCTCAACAGGAAAACTTGAACCAGCAGCAACTCCTGAGTCGGTATACGTTATGTGCACAGCAATTAAGGAGTATTTCGATAAAACTGGTCGTAAGGTTGGAATGAAACCTGCCGGTGGAGTTTCAAACTCATACGATGCTTTGGTGTTCTACACCATTGTGGAGCAAGTGCTAGGTCAAGAGTGGCTTTACCCAGGATTATTCCGTTTGGGAACAAGTAAACTGGCCGATATTCTCCTATCGGATATACTAGGAAAAGAGGTAAAATATTTTAGCCAAACATCGGGCGCAAAATACTAAAAACGAAAGAGGGCTTTTAAGCCCTCTTTTTATTTCAATAAATACTATTTTACCACCAAATGGTGTAAAGAATTATCAGTAGTATTATAACTATCACCGAGCCAATTTTGAACCCTTTACCGGTTGAGAATAGCCCTTTTGAAATAGTAATTGCTTTTGGGTGCTTTTTATTTCCTTCAATTACTGCAAATACCCAAATAATTGCCAAGCAAATTAGGAACACGATTCCCATTCTATCCATAAATGGAAGGCTTGGAAGAAGCAACTTAAATAGAAGCGAGAATACGAAAGTTCCAATTGCTGCACCTAATGCTCCATTGGCTGTGGCCTTTTTGTAGAAGAATCCAGCAAGGAAAATTGCTAGTGCACCAGGACTAACAAACCCAGTAAATTCTTGGATATACTGGAATGCTTGGTCGAGGTTCGAAAGCATTGGCGCAATGAAAACCGCAATAACCAACGCTACGAAAGCTGCAACGCGACCAACATTAACAAGTTTATGCTCAGAGGCATCTTTGTTTATATACTCCTTGTAAAAATCCATTGTGAATATTGTAGAAACGCTATTCATCATCGATGCCAATGAACTAACAATTGCGGCAACCAATGCTGCAAAGGCAAGCCCCTTAACACCCGTTGGAACAAAATTGTGAAGTAACCAAGGATAAGCCTCGTCGGATTTGGCTATATCGGCACTTAAAGCAAAGGCAACAATACCAGGAATAACAACAATTAATGGAAGTAACATTTTGAGGAATGCGGCGAACACCAATCCGCTTTGTGCTTCCTTCAAACTTTTTGCAGCTAATGCGCGTTGAATAATGTACTGGTTACATCCCCAGTAGTAAAGGTTTGCAACCCACATACCACCAACAAGTACACTAATACCGGGTAAGTCAATATAGGCATCTTTTTGTCCACCTTTGCCATCGGGAATCATAAGTTGACCCTTTTCCAGAATCATATCGAATTTTTCGGGTGCTTTTTGGAGCAAAATTTTGAAACCAGCAATAAATCCTTCGCCGCCACTTAAGTAATCCAAAGCAAAATATGTTGTAACTAATCCACCACCTACAAGGAAAACAACCTGAATAACATCGGTCCATGCAACTGCTTTAAGTCCACCATAAATTGAATAAATTGCGGCAAATAATGCTAGGCCAAGAATGCTATATATCATTGGAATGCCCATAATTTTTTGCATCGCCAATGCGCCAAGGTAAATTATTGATGTTAGGTTTACAAACACAAAAACTAGCAACCAAAAACCAGCCATTACGGTTTTAACTCGCTTATCGAAGCGAGCTTCCAGGAATTGTGGCATTGTAAAAATTTTCTTCTCCAAGAAAATTGGAAGGAAGAAGATGGCCACAATAATTAAAGTAAGGGCAGCCATCCATTCGTATGAGGCAATTCCTAAACCAATGGCAAATCCAGAACCGGACATGCCAATAAACTGTTCGGCAGAGATGTTGGAGGCAATTAGCGATGCTCCAATTGCCCACCAAGGCAATGCGCGCCCTGCAAGGAAGTAGTCGCCGGAGTTGGTCTCTGAGTCACGTTTACGGAACGATATCCAAAGCCCCAATCCAACAATAATTACTGCATAAGCAGCAAAAATGATGTAGTCGATAGTTGCAAATGACATGATGTTAATTTTTATTAGGTTAAATGGTTTGATTCAAGCAAATATAATTCACAAATGAATCTCCATTTACAAAATGTGGTACATCAAAAACCGCTCAACAAAAATTAATTTACTATCTCTTCCATAGCGGCGAGGGGTACTCTCCTGCCTTAATCAACTTGCTTAACCGCTCAATTACCAAAGGTTTATCGCCGGGGTATGTTACTCCAAACCACTCTGCATTTGTACTAAGAACTTTGCAGGTGGCAATTTTTTCTTGGATTGATTTGTTTACAACGGTTGGTATATAAAATTCTGCCTTAGCGTTTCCAATAGAACCACTAAAGAAATCGACCATTAACTTCTCGGTATACCCAAAGAAATCGGGAGTAAATCCCCAGAAGTTCATTGATACCTGAAGGTTCTCGTTCAACTCCACCGAGTTGTTGTTTTCGTCCTTATAGCATACTTTACCGTCGATTCTTTCAATATGAGTGCGCTCAACCACATTCTGCAAAAGCATCTGACTATCAGTAGTGCAAACTCCGCGGGAAACGGCACCTTCTTCCGATAGCGTTTTACCTAGTTTAAATCCAACCATAAAATAACTACCTTTTGGAAGGTTTGGCTTTGAAAGTTCTTCGGCTAAAACTCGGAATGTATCGTAACCGTAAAAATCGTCAGCATTGATAACTGCAAACGGTTCGTTAACCAAATGCTTTGTAACCCAAACAGCGTGAGCGGTTCCCCAGGGTTTGGTTCTATCGGCGGGGCAAGTAAACCCTTCGGGTAGCATATCTAACTCCTGGTAAGCAATCTCGTAGTGAACATCCTTGCTGAATCGGTTTCCAAAAACTTCAAGAAAATCCTTCTCAATGCTTTTTCGAATAACGAAAACAACCTTTCCAAAGCCAGCCCTAAAGGCATCGTAAACGGAATAATCGATAATAGTTTCGCCATTTGGGCCCAATCCGTCAACCTGTTTAAGTCCGCCATAGCGACTTCCCATTCCTGCAGCAAGTATAATTAGTGTTGGTTTCATTTTTAATTATTTAGATAATGTTTAAGTGTTAGTAAAATATCATGCAAGATAGTAATATTGTTTATTGAAAATTGAGTTCTTTAATTGAGACTTATGAAATTTAAAGTATAACTTTATGTAATAAAACAGGAAAATTATGAAGATAGGCTATCTTATACTTTGCGCTTTACTATCTATTAATGTTTTTAGTCAAAATGAAATTTGTGACTTTATTGATAAGTTGGAGAAATATCAGAATCAAGTAGAATTGAAAATTGACTCGGATAACGTCTATATTGATAGCACAAGTTTTAATTTGGACTACTACTTTACTCTATTCGATCAAGTAACAAAAAACGAGCACTATAATTTTAATTATGAGTACTATTATGGACTTTTAGATGGGCATCCAAGAATTTATGCTATTCACGATTCAGTCAACATCGAAAATCTAATTAACAATTTAATGCATAAAATATTGAGGTATTATGATTCAATAGCATTCAGATATAACGATACGATATCGGAGTATAAATTTATACCTGAGGAAAAAGATATCCACAAGCGTTTAATGTTAAGACATAACATCAATTTTAGAAGCACTCTTAGAGGCATGGTAATTAGAGATTCTCTCATAAGATCTCACCTATATATTACCCCAAAACAAAGTAAAATAGGATATTTTCAATACTTAGTTTACGCAATAAAAGGCGAAAATTTTGGTTTGTATTGGCACTCTAATTATGGAAAATTCAATATAGTATGCTCAAAAGATAGATTAATAGATTTAATAAATTCAGGCAAAAGCAGCGGTGAATATCTTTTTAATGAAAAAGATTTATCCGAATTATTAAATTTAAATCTTTCACCAACAGTTGACTTTGTAAAGAATGATTGTCTTATATCATTATATAGTATAAGCTTTAGAGGAATTTATAGATCTAAATATAAGGTAAATACCGAATACCCTTACAGAATACACCTTATTGAAAATTCTTTATTGATTGAAAATAACTCCAATAATCGATTTTAAACAAGTTGATTAGAGTTTCACAATAAGTGAAAACTAAGAGAATTAAAACCATCGTTTCCTCATAAACAGTATTATTCCAACCATAGAGAAAAGGAACGAAACAAAGAGAATTATCCAAAACCCCCATTTTACATTTTCGAATCCATTGGGAACGTTCATTCCGTACAAGCTCGCAATTAAGGTTGGAATCATCAGTATGATTGAGATTGATGTGAGCTGCTTCATTATAATGTTCAGGTTGTTGGATATAACCGATGCGTAAGCATCCATCATCCCGCTAAGAATGTCGGAGTACACATTGGTGGTTTCCTGCGCCTGACGAAGCTCAATTTCAACGTCCTCAACCAACTCTGGATCGTATGTGTCCTTGTAGTTACGGAGATTTTTGATTCTATGCAGGAGTATATCGTTACCCTTCAGCGATGTTGTGAAGAAAACCAAGCTTTTCTCAATTTTCAGCAATGCTTGCAAATCCTCGTTCTTAATGGAGCGCTCAAGCTGTGTCTCGGCCAACTTGATACTCTGGTTGATTTGTTTCAGGTATTTCAGGAACCAAACACTCGACGATAGCATAAGCCGTAAAACCAAATCGAAATTATCGCGTTTGGTAATGTTTTTACGGTAAGTAAACTGAATAAAATCGGGTAAAATCTCAGTTTGGTAGAAACAGATTGTTACAAAAACATCATCCTTGAAAATAATACCAAGCGGAACAGTTGAGTATGGTATACTTGAATCGTTGTTTTTGTAAGGGATACGAAGAAGTATAAAAAACCAACCCTCGTCGTACTCAATACGCGGACGCTCATCAACGTCTTCAATGTCATTGTAGAATGCCTCGGGAACGCCGAGTTCATCAATTAAATAACGCTTTTCCTCATCGGTGGGGATTTCAACGCTAACCCAGCAATTGGGTTCCCATTGTGGACACGATACTATCCCTTTGCCATTCTTCCAATAGGTTTTCATGCAGTAGCCTCCATAAATTATAGAATAGAGGTTTTCTGCATTAAGCCTCTATTCAAGTTCAACAATCAGGGTGATAATCGTCCATATAGAATTTTAGAATGATTTTCGATGCAAAAGTAACCCTATTTTTTTGTTATCGAAACTCATATCTAAAAAAGTGTAGGTTGATTAAGTGATTATTGGTTGAGGAGTGTATTAACTAAAGAATTACTAAATCTAAACCATATGAGAAAAAATATTGTATTGCTGATTTTTCTGTTGCTGACATCAACAGCAATTTTTGCACAGTATAGAATTACAGGAACTGTTCTTGATGCAGAAACGGGGGAAACGTTACCCGGCGCAACCATTATGATTGAAGGTAAAAATATTGGAGCATCAACAGATATTGATGGAAAATTTTCAATAGAGGTGTCTGGGCCAACCGATGTACTCATTGTTTCATTCATTGGGTATAATAAGGAAAAGATCGTTGTTGGAACCCAAACCAGCATAAAAGTCTTGCTGAGCAAGGAAACAACCGTTCTGGAAGATGTTATTGTAACAGCGATTGGTATAAAGAGCGAGAAAAAAGCCCTTGGTTACGCAGCCCAAGAGGTAAAGGGCGATGATATTTCAAAATCACAGCAATCGAATATCGTTAATGCACTAAGCTCAAAGGTAGCCGGGATTAACATAACAAGTTCGGCGGGAACACCTGGTGCTTCGGCCGACATTGTGATCCGCGGACGATCATCGCTTAGAGCAGGAGGCAATGCTCCATTATTTGTGGTTGATGGGGTTCCAATAGACAATAGCTACGATGGTAGTTACGTTTACGATTACTCAAATAGAGCTATCGATCTAAATTCCGATGATATTGAATCAATCTCAGTGCTTAAGGGTGCTGCGGCATCTGCTCTTTATGGAATAAGGGCTGCAAATGGAGCAATACTTATCACAACAAAATCGGGAAAAGGGAAGGGAATTAAGAAGAACATTACCTTTAAATCCTCGTTCAGTTTCGATAGGGTAAATAAACTTCCGGAGAAGCAGTATAAATATGCACAAGGCTCCTATAACCCAACAAATGGAATTACAAGCTATTCCGATAATAGCAACTTTAGCTGGGGTCCGCTTATGGACACGCTTCGATTCGATGGTGCTCCCGATTACCTAAAAGACAAAAACGGAAGAATTGTTGGAATGAGCGATCCCTCTGCAACCGATAAAAGAGTGACCGGTTACAACAATATCGAGGATTTTTTTGAAACAGCAATGAACAACAACACCTACTTAAGCATGAGTGGTGGAACCGATAATGGTAACTATTTTTTCTCTCTTGGGAAGTTAAGTCAATCGGGTATTGTTCCAAACACAAAATTCGATCGGATAAACTTTAAAATTTCAGGAGACACAAAGTTGACCAACAAATTAAAGATATCTGGCGGTGCGACTTATTCTAATTCAAAAGGTGATTATGCCCAGAAAGGGAGTAACCTTTCGGCAGTTATGGTGGGTTTGATGAGATGTACTCCAACTTTCGACTTAAGCAATGGTTTTGCTAATCCGGCTGATAGTCCTGAAGCATATATGTATCCTGATGGCACACAACGGAACTACTATAGTACATACGATAATCCATACTGGTCGGTCAATAAAAACAGAGCGAGCGATAATGTTGATAGAATAATTGGAAATTCTCAAGTGGATTACTCATTCTTACCATGGTTAACCGCTTTGTACCGGGTGGGTATTGATAATTACACCGAGGAGCGCAACGCATTTTTCGATAACAACTCAAGCGATACTCCTAATGGATATGTTACCCTTAGCACTTACACATTCCGAAGTCTAAACTCAGATTTTCTGATTACAGCCGATAAGAATATCAATGAGAATTTAAAGTTTACAGCATCGTTGGGTCACAACTACTACACCAAGAACACATACAACAATTACCAACGAGGCGACTCTCTTATTCTTCCAAACTTTTACGATATTTCAAATACAGCTGTTACTTCTGGTGGAGATAGAAGAACCGATTACAAGATTGTTGGAGTTTTTTATGACGTTAAATTAGCATTCAAAAACTATCTTTTTTTCAATACTACAGGAAGAAACGACTGGTCGTCGACGCTTTCAAAAGGGAAGAATTCGTTTTTCTATCCTTCATTTAATGCCAGTTTTATCTTTACCGATGCATTCAATATAAACAATGATTATTTCAAGTACGGAAAAATTAGAGCATCATGGGCACAGGTTGGTAACGATGCGCCTATTTATTCCTTGCTCGATTACTATTCATCCGTTTCGGGCGGTATAAATGGTCAAACATCATTTGCTACACAACGAACTATTGGAAATAAAAATCTTAAACCTGAGACAACTAAATCGACAGAGGTAGGCGTTGATCTTCGATTTTTCAAAAACAAGTTAGGGATAGATTTAGCCTACTATCAATCGAAAAGTATTGGTCAAATTGTTCGGGTTCCGGTTGCATTCTCCACCGGATACGAGTATATGCTTGCCAATGCTGGAGTAATAACCAATAAAGGATTCGAGGCCCAAGTATTTATAACTCCTGTTGAGTCAAAAGATTTTAAATGGGATATGATGTTCAACTTTGCCAAGAACAAGAATATGGTTGAGGATTTACCTGAGGGCGTTCCTCTTCTTGATTTTGAAACAACTGGCGTAAGTAGTACCCGATCAGTGGCCATTGAGGGGCAGCCTTACGGAGTAATATATGGCACACGCTACCTGCGAAACAACAAGGGACAGATTCTTGTTGGCGATAATGGTTATCCGCTAATTGATGTTTTGCCTGGCGTTATTGGTGATCCAAATCCCGATTTCACTTTAGGGATACGAAATTCTTTCTCCTATAAGGGAATCAATTTTACCGCTCTTGTCGATATTAAACAGGGTGGAGATGTGTGGAATGGAACTAAAAATGTTATGAAGTATTTAGGTACACACAAGGATACTGAAAACAGAGACGATGATTATATTTTCCCTGGAATCAACGTTAACACTGGTTTACCTAACACTGTAGCAGTTAAAAGAAAGTTTGCCTACTATAGTGCTACAGGTGGATTAGCAGGTTTATCGGAAGCCGGAGTTGAAGATGGATCGTATATTCGTTTACGGGAGGTTGCTATTTCTTATACGCTCCCTTCTAAATGGATGAGCAAAACTCCTGCAAAAAATCTTACCATTGGAGTTAGCGGTAGAAATCTATTGTTATTCACAAAATACTCAGGTATTGATCCCGAAACAAACCTTTCTGGCACATCGAACAGTTTAGGACGCGATTATTTTAATATGCCAAATACAAAGAGCCTAGAATTCAACATTCAAGTTACATTCTAAAAATACATAGCTATGAAGAATATCAGTAAAATACTTATATCGTTCCTTTTGCTATTCGCCCTGTTATTTATAAACTCGTGCGATTTGGAGGAGGCAAACATTAATCCGAACGATCCAACAGAAGTTCCTGCCAACGTACTATTACCATTCAACGAGGAAAGTGTGGCTCGACTAATGGGAGGAACCGGGCAAGTTATGGCTGGAATTTTTATGCAGTACTACGAAGGGGTTGACAATCATCCTCGTCAAGTCCAGCTCTACGTTGTAAACGAAGCTCTTTATGTAGATTGGGATTGGAACGACTATTACGATGGACCGATGATCAATCTTAAAAAAATGATTGAGGTTGCACATCGAAACAATGCGTTTCATTATGCGGGTATTGGAAAAGTGCTTATGGCGATGTGCTTAGGCAACGTTACATCGCTTTGGGGTGATGTGCCTTACTCTGAGGCGCTAAATGGCTCTTTGGTACGCTCGCCAAAATTCGATTCTCAACAGTCTATATACGAAACAATTCAAGCATTACTTGACGAAGGAATTAGCGACCTTAATCAAACATATACCGGTCAAAAACCATCAATGGACGATATCATTTTTAATGGAGACGTTAATAAATGGAAACAAGTAGCGTATGCATTAAAGGCTAGATACTACATCCATCTTACTAAAAGAAATGGTTCTTTGGGATTTAACCCATCCGAGAAGGCTTTGGAGGCAATTGCCAATGCTATGTCATCTAGCAATAACGATTTACAATTTCCATACGGTTATTCGGCATCGGAGTATAATCCATTCTATTCTTTTACAAGGCTAGATTACATCATTCCAAATAGCAGCTTCACGTCTCTTTTAAGCGCGCTTAACGATCCTCGGAAAGATTTATACTACAAGAAAAAATTTGGTGTAGCAGATCTTGGAAGTTCTTACTTTACTTCTACAAATTCACCAGTTCATATGATAACATACCATGAGTTGAAATTTATAGAAGCAGAGGCTAGGCTTAGGCTTAATGAAAACGATCCTTTAGCACAAACTGCACTTCAGGAAGGAGTTAGAGCAAGTTTGAATAAGATATCGAACGGTACCTTAGACCCTGCAGTTATAAATGCATATATAAATACCAATGCCGTATTAACGGGCGATTTTAGTAGTAAACTGAGTAAAATTATTCGTCAGAAATATATCGCACTTTTTGCTAGCATTGAATCGTGGACGGATTACAGAAGAACAGGTTTTCCTGTATTAACCCCAAATATTGGTGGAGATCATAACCAAAATCCCGGTGGAGCAATTCCTCGCAGGTTAGCATATCCCCAAACAGAAAGATTGTACAATAAAAGTTTCCCATCAACTCTTCCTACATTACAGGATAGATTTTGGTGGGATCAGGAGTAATTTTTTGGTTAATTAATTTTGGTTTTAACAGCTATGCGGTTTATTGCATAGCTGTTTTTTAGTACCCTTCGTTCTGATCTTCTATATCGATGTTTGGATTAGCAATAATCTCGCTTTGCGGTATAGGAAAAAGGAACTGGTAGGCTTGATCTATTGTAGGGACAGCACCCAAAGCCTTTCCTGTTCTAATTAAATCGAACCAACGCTTTCCTTCGAATGCAAACTCTATTTGCTTCTCTTTATCAATCAATCCAATTAATGAGTTTCCAACGCTGATGGATTCAATATTGGGAAGGTTCGCTCGGTTTCTGATAGCATTAATATCATCAAGAATTGCATTGAGGTTTGCAATAGAGTCGAGCATATAGTTGGCTTCGGCTCTAATCAAATACATTTCAGCATTACGAAATACAATTATGTTATCGGTTCCTGTAGATAGGTCTTTATACTTTTTTGTATAGTACCTGCGCTGGTTATCGGAAGGCGTAATGTGAGCAGCAGCAAACTCCTTTCTCT
>WBUV01000492.1 GCA_008933525.1 Bacteroidales bacterium
GTTTTCAAGAACAAGAACTTCGCCTGCTTTAAGTTCTGCTGCAAGTTTCTTTGCATCGTCGCCCATACAGTCGGCAGCAAACTTAACCTTCATTCCAAGGTTTTTCTCAATTGCAGGTAAAACGTGCTTTAGAGAGTATTTGTCTTGTGGTTTTCCATCTGGACGGCCAAGGTGCAACATCAGAATAGCCGAACCACCATCTTTCAAAATCTTCTTAATTGTTGGAAGTGCACCGCGGATGCGGGTATCGTCGGTAACCTCAAAGGTTTTTTTGTCGAGGGGAACATTGAAGTCAACCCTAACAATGGCTTTCTTGCCATTAAAGTTGTAGTTGTCAATCAGTATCATAATCCTT
Organism: Bacteroidales bacterium; assembly: GCA_008933525.1. GTDB lineage: Bacteria > Bacteroidota > Bacteroidia > Bacteroidales > Tenuifilaceae > SB25. The sequence goes on from WBUV01000492.1 coordinate 356, forward strand.
TATCATATTTAGTTTCGCAAACAAAATTACGAAATTGGTTTTGAATAGAGGCTTCAATTCAACTACTTTTCACGCAATCGATTGATTTCGGAATATCCACTAGCAGTTTGGTTCTATGTGTAGAAAATTTGAATGTTTGGGATTCCTCTAACTCCCTCTCACTTCCTTTGAGTTCTTCTAATTTCATTCAACTTCGTATCATCCTCGTGCAAAAAAATAATATTTTTAATGTAAGTTTGACATCTGTAATTAACGAAAGATAATAATGCAATTCAAGGATATTGTTGGACAGGAAAAGGTTAAGCAACGTCTTATTTTAACCACAAAGGAGAGCCGGATTCCCCATGCGCAACTTTTTGTTGGATCAGCAGGAACAGGCAAGTTGGCGTTGGCCATTGCCTATGCTCAGTACATTATGTGCGACAATAAGGGCGATGACGACTCCTGCGGAGTTTGCCCATCGTGTAAAAAGTTAACGAAACTAATTCATCCCGATTTACACTTCGTATACCCGGCAAAAGCCAAAGCCGAAGGTAGTAGCGATGATGATTCCGATAAGGCTGAGGATACGCTTACCGTTTGGCGGGAGGCTTTGATTTCTAATCCCTACTTTGGCGAGAATGATTGGTACGAGATGATTGGAATGGAGAACAAGCAGGGTATCATTAGTACCGCTACGGCTTCCGATGTAATCCGTAAGTTAAACCTTAAAAGTTTTGAGAACGATTATAAGGTGATGATTATTTGGCTGCCCGAGCGTATGAATAATCAGGCATCCAATAAATTACTGAAAATGATTGAGGAGCCGCCAGCCAAAACTGTTTTTTTGTTGGTTAGCGAGAATCCTAATTTGATTATAAAAACCATTCTTTCGAGAACACAGCAAATAATGGTTCCACCTATTGCCCGCGAGAGTATTGCAACAGCACTCGTTGATAGGTTTAACCTCGACCCTGGTAGGGCGCAGGATTTAAGTAGAATTGCCAACGGCAATTTTTACACTGCATTGCAGCTAATGGATAGCAACGAGAATGAGTACTTTGATTTGTACCGAAGATTAATGCGTCTGTGCTATGCAAAAGATGTTATAGGCTTGCTCGATTGGGTTGACGATGCTGCAGGGCTTGGACGTGAGAATCAAAAGGAGTTCTTGAACTACTCGCTTGGACTTACCCGCGAAAGTTTGATGCTGAATGCAGGCTTGGGTGATATTTCCTACTTAATGGGCGATGAAGCCGATTTTGGGCAAAAATTCTCTCCTTTTATTGGGGTTGAGAATATCTTTAGCATTACCAATGAGTTTACACAGGCATACGAGAGCATTATGCAGAATGGTAATCCGGCAATTGTGTTTACTCATTTTGCAATGCGGATGATTAAGCTTGTGCCAAATAAGCCTTTGAAGTAACTTGATAATCTAGAGAGTTGATTTTCGAACAACTATCAACTAATTTTGCTAACTTTGCAAATTCTACAATGCAATTAAAATGGAAAAAAGTACCAGCTCAAGGGGTGTAATATTATCGGAAACCGATGCTGCAGAGCATACCGTGTGCCACTCACATGGTTGTGCTAAGCTTAGCATTTACGATTGGGTTTCCGACCTACCTAAAACGCTGCAAACTTACGATATAGTTGAAGTTCAGTTTAAGAATACCCGTAAGGGATTTTACCGTAACGCCAATTTATTGAATTTAACCAAGGGCGATATTATTGCCGTTGAGGCATCGCCTGGTCACGATATTGGTGTTGTTTCGCTTACTGGATGGTTGGTTGAGCGGCAAATGAAACGCGTTGGCTACAACCAACAAACCACTGAATTTAAAAAAGTTTACCGTAAGGCTAAGCAGGTTGATATAGAGAAATGGCTCGAGGCTATTGCACTTGAGCACGAAACAATGATTAAGGCCCGCAGAATTGCTGAGGATTTGAAGTTGAATATGAAGATTGGCGATGTGGAATATCAGGGCGATAGAACCAAGGCCATATTCTACTACATTGCCGACGATAGGGTCGATTTCCGAG
>WBUV01000030.1 GCA_008933525.1 Bacteroidales bacterium
GTTGTTGCGTTTATAGCATCTACAATAGCAGCCTTTTTAATAACTCCTAAATTTAAGGCAACAGCTATAATATTTCCTCCCGTTGCAAATCAGGCGTCCAAGGAACTGGTAACAGATAATAAACAGGAAGGGCTTACCGTTTTTGGCGAAACCGAAGAGGCCGAACAATTCCTTCAAATTTTAACTTCGAGAACCCTAAAGGATTCAGTAATAAACCGCTTAAACCTTATTGAATACTGGGATATTAAGAGTACAGATAAACAGTTAAAGCACAAAGTCTACACAAAGTTCGAACAGAATGTTAGAACAAAGCCTACCCAATACCAAAGTGTTATTATTGAGGTAATGGATAGAGATCCACAAATGGCTGCCAATATTGCAAATGCAGTTGTTGATATTTCGGACAGCCTAATGCGTTCAGCAAAGTCGCAAATTGCAAAAAAGGCTCTTTTTGCATTAGAGCAACAGTACCAAGAGGCTTTAAACGAGCTAAAGGCTGCGGAAGATTCACTAGCCAAAGTTATGCAGCAGGGTGTAGTTCATCTAAAAAAGCAATCGGAACAATACTATAAGGATTACACAAAAGCACTCATTGCAAACGACAAAAAAGCAATATCAATTATCGAGAATCAAATTAAGCCTCTAAAGCAATATGGAGGCAAATATGAAAGGTATAGAAATGAAATACAAGATATGGCTTTGCAGGTCACAGAGCTTAGGCTTAGCTTAAAGGTTTTGCGCATAGAGGCTGCCCAAACAATCCCCAGTCAGTTTGTTATTGATAGAGCTGTTGCTGCCGACAAAAAAGCGTACCCTAAACGATCGATTGTTATTGTGGTTACTACACTATCGTCTATCTTTTTTGCAATTTTCGCAATTGTACTAGCCGAGTTTTTTAAGCAATCAATTATCAAAAAAGAAGATCAATAATTAACTGGCATTCAAGAGTTTTTACAATGAATAACAGACTAAACAAAATAACCATTCTTGTTATTTCATTGGTTTTTATTGCCATTAATGTGTTTTTCATAAGTAAAGACATTCATACGTTAAATGCTCTGCCCTTTGCGCTGTTGGTTGCACTTATTATTCTATTCGCTCCTGAACAAACATTTTTTTTATTAATATTACTTACACCACTATCGGTTCCGCTAAGTGAGTTTATTCCTGGATTGGAATTTGATTTCTGGCTACCAACAGAGCCTTTGCTGCTGGCATTGTTGGTTTTACTTATTCTAAAATCGTTCCAAGATCGTTTTTTTGAAAGGAATTTACTAAAACACCCTGCCTTTTGGGCAATACTGTTTTATTTGGGCTGGTTGATAATTTCTACAATTTCGAGCGAAATGCCCATTGTTTCGATCAAATACACTTTGGTGCGTTTCTGGTTTATAGCTATCTTCTTTTACCTTTCTTATTTACTATTCATAAAGTCGGAGGAGAATTTTGTCAAATTCTTCACATTCTATTTAATCGGATTTATTATCGTAGTACTAATAAGCATAAATAAGCAAGCAGCCAGTGGTTTATTCGATAAATTTGCCGCACATGGAGCCTGTAACCCATTCTTCACGGATCACACATCATATGGTGCTGCATTGGCTTTTATTATTCCAGTTTTGCTAGGTTTTGCTGTAATAACAAAAAGTGCATGGAAGAAATACGCACTGATAGTTCTTACATTGTTTTTCACTATAGCTTTGGTCCTTTCATACACCAGAGCAGCATGGCTAAGTTTATTTGCAGGTATTGGAGTATGGGCATTATGGTTTCTAAAAATAAGGTTCAGAACAGTAATAATTGGTATTATATTTTCAGCAATTACAGTACTTACTTTCCAGGAGGAGATAAATAGGTGGATAAACTACAACCAAACTTCGTCGAGCGGAAATTTACAGGAGCATTTACACTCCATTATCAACGTTAAAACCGACGATTCTAATGTTGAACGATTAAACCGATGGACATCGGCAATCAGAATGTTTAAGGAGAAACCGATAATGGGATGGGGACCGGGCACGTACATGTTTCAATACGCTCCATATCAGTCGTCCTACCTAAAAACCATTGAAAGTTCGAATCTTGGAGCAAAAGGCAATGCCCATAGCGAATATCTTGGGTTACTTGCCGAAGCAGGCTTTATTGCACCTATAAGTTATATCCTAATTTTAGCAATAGTAATATATAGGGGTTTTAAACTAACAAAACTCTCTCAAAGCCGACAACAAAGGATACTAATACTAAGTGTTATTATAGGTTTAATAACCTATGTTGTGCACGGAATTCTTAATAACTTCTTGGATATGGATAAAATTGCAGCAATTTTTTGGGGATATATTGCCTTTATAGTTGCAATGGATGTAAAGCAAAACTACATAAAATCGAATCCTAATATCGATATATCGTCAAAGATTTGAGAATCGCTTTTAGCACTATCGCTCCTTGCCTCTGCAATGTTTTTTATATTTTCGCTAATAGAATCGATATTAACAATATAATCCTCAACAATCTTAGTATTGTACTCTACCTTTTCATTTCGTATGCTCTCAACAAGACCATCGGTATAGCAGATTAACTTTGTTGGCTGATTGATTTGTAAAGTTCCCATATGCATTACTGGAATCTCATCAAGCATCCCCAACCCTACACAACCACTTGTTAGAAATGAAATTTCTTTCGTTGATTTATTGAAAATGGCAGGAGGGTTATGGCCAGCATTAATATATTCCAACACTTTGCTATCAATATTATAACGACCAATAAAGATTGTAATAAACTTTTCGCCTTTAGCAGTTGACATAACCCTCTCGTTCAACTTTTCAACCAGTTTATTCAAAGGAATATCGTATGTAAACAACGCCCTTAAATTTGCTTGAAAATTGGACATTAGGAGAGCTGCAGAAATACCCTTACCTGAAACATCGGCAATACAAAAACCAAGTTCCTTGCTAGATAATGGAATCACATCATAATAATCGCCTCCAACTTCGTAGTGTGGATTGTAGTACGAGGAAATATTGATATTCTCAAATTTAGGCATACTGTCAGGTGTCGGAATTAGCATATTTTGCATTTTTGATGCAAGCTCCAGCTCCTTGCGCATAGCCTCCTGTTGCAAACTTTTATGGAACAACCTTAAGTTCTCTATTGCAACGAAGATGATGATAGATAATGTTTGGACAAAATTCAGATGCCTAATGGTGGCGCTAACGCCCTTTTCGTACTCGTTGGTATCGCCAATAAGCACATATCCCACTGGGACATTGTTTTGTATTACGGGGATTATGATGTCCAACTCTAATAGAGCCGGATTCTCTGCAGCGCCAACAAAAGTTATTTCAAGGAATGGAAGTAAATCGCGTTCAACAACAATTTGTTCAACAGTTGTGCTTGGGCAATTGCTGTTCAAGAGAAGTTCCCATGAACTCTCTTCCTTCTTAAAAAGTAATATTCTATCGATACCAAGATCATCGTTCAGGATAAGTCTAAACCTATCAAGAATCTCCTCAGTTTTTAACTCTGCGCTAATGGCTTGAGCCATTCCGAGCAGGGCGTTTAACTTGAAGGTACTTAATTTAAGCCTATTCTGCGATGTAGCTATGGACATAATCCCACGTATCGATTTAAAAAATTAACTTACTCCAAAAGAGGAATAAGTTAATTAAAATTTATGGGTAATGCAATACAATTGAACTAAAAGTTCTAAAACTTGGCTTAATTGTTATTTAACCCTTTCGTAATACTCTCTGGTACGAGTATCGACTTTAATTTTATCGCCAGTATTTATAAAAAGAGGAACGCTGATTGTTGCTCCAGTTTCAACTGTTGCTGCCTTAAGGGCATTCGACGAAGCGGTATCCCCTTTTAGACCTGGCTCAGTATAGGTAATTTCCATTTCGACAAATGGAGGTAATTCGCAGGTAAGAATATTCTCCTTTTCGGAGTCAACCATCATCTCAACGTATTGTCCCTCCTTAAGCAAATCGTTATTTTCAATGATATCACCATTTAAAGAAACTTGCTCAAAAGTTTCCTGATGCATGAAATGATGCCCAAGTTCGTCTTTATACAAAAACTGATAAGGCCTACGCTCAACCCTAACGGAATTAATTTTTACACCAGCATTGAATGTGTTCTCAATAACCTTTCCATTCTCAAGGCACTTCATTTTTGTACGAACAAAAGCACCACCTTTGCCTGGTTTTACATGTTGAAACTGAACTATAGTGTATATCTTTCCATTATATTCAATACACATTCCATTCTTAAAATCTGCAGTAGTTGCCATAATATGTTTATTTCAAAATTTTTGCAAAAATAGTAAAACGCTTATAATCCCAAAAATTTAACGTTTAGATAATTAGCGATGAACCAATAAATTATTAAAACTATAGGTTAATCTTTACTTTTAAGAGATTTGAAGGGGTTTTGTAGCCCAGAGTAATCCACTAGGTCGCAATAAACAGAGCCCACAAAAATTTCGAAACGTATTCGGATTGGGATAAAATTATCGTCGTTGGAGAACCAAATGGTCATATCGTCTTTCGACTTGAATACTCTACCCGTTTGAACAACTGGCATAAATTTCATGCACTGAACCTCGCCAAACTTAGTTTTAACTGTCTCGTAACCTTTGAATCGAACCATTAAAGGGAATTTCTCATCGGTAAAGTATGTGTCAACTATAATCAGTTGATCCTTTTGGGGTCGGTTCTTCAGCATCTGATGCCTAAGATAGTAGAACGATGACAAAATATCCTGACACCCTTTAACAACCACAACCTTCCCGGTCTTAGAGCTAACAACAATTGAAGAATCGGCTCTGCTCCAATGATCCCAAGTTTGGGTGCTAAAGTGGCGATATCGGTTTTCGTGAATCTTGCGGATTGAGTAGTAAGGCCAATCGGTTTGTGGATCGGTAAAACTTTCGTAGGTATCATCAACATTATAAAGAGTGCTTGCTAAACCTACAGTTTTACCATTCAGGTATAAATGGTTTGCAACTTTCCCTTCATATTCCCCTTTTCGAACCTCCAGAACAGCCTCTCCTCCATTAATAAAGCCATAGTAAACTTTATATTTAAGTTTCTCGCCAAACGAGAAGGACTTTTGCGACTGGGCAAAAGAATTACTTTCAAAAGAAAAAAGGAATAACGTTATTATAATAAGCAAGGCAAAATTGGAGTACGATCTGTTAACTCCCAGGAATAATTTTATTCTTAGCCTGAGTTGCCACAAAGTCTTTAAGGTAAAAAGGCTCGAAATAGGCAATGTCCTCAAATATTTCATCTTTATAGGCTTTTATTGCTAATGGCAGCATAAAGCGTGCCGATGGTTCAAAATTATCGATAAAGATAGCATTTTGATTCGAAATAACAGATTTGCATTTTGATGCACCATCACCAAAAAAAAGAACCCTGCTGTCCTTGAGTTGCTCATCGAAAGAATCAGGTTCTACCACAAGAGCCCTTACATCGTCGATTGGTTCGAATTTACTATTGAAAAATGCGGTATAAACCTCCATGCGCCGAGCATCTATCATTGGACAATAAATGTCAGCATTTAAGAATTCTTGATTATGAAGAAACTCTGAGATCCCATAAACCATGGAGTGCAAACTCTCAACCGCCAAAAGTGGCTTGCCAAGGGCATAACAAATACCCTTGGCAAGAGAAACACCTATTCTTAATCCTGTGTAAGAGCCAGGACCTTTACTTACAGCAACTGCATCAATACTGGAAATATCAAAATCTAAACTTTTCAGCAACTCATCAATTAGAATTGATAACTGTGAGGCATGGGCTTTTGAGTCAGACAAATCTTTATATCCTATAACTCCACCCTCATTACCTAATGCCACAGAACAAGTTGTTGTTCCAGTTTCAATGCAAAGAATATAACTCATTTTATTTACTTCTTACTCTCCTCTTTAAAAAGGTCCTCTTTATTCTTTGCCTTCTTAACCAAAGTTTTGTCCTTTAGTTTGCGAGAAATGGCGCTATACGGTGCTGTAACAACTTCCTCGTCACCAGTTAAGCCCTCAGAAATCTCGATATACTGATTATCCTGAATCCCTGTTTTAACCTCAACTATTCTGGCAGTATCGCCCTTTGTTACAAAAACAATTTCTTTGGGCTTATCACTTTTAACCACAGATTTATCCTCATCCTTTTTAACCTCACCATCCTTCTGGAAACCAGTCACTGCTAACTTTGAGGAATCCGTACGAACAGTAACGGCTTGGATAGGCACAGTAAGAATGTTAGCTCTGGTTTCGGTTAAAATATCTACGGTTGTTGACATACCGGGGCGGAATGGACTGTTCAGTCGATTCGAAACCAAATCTTTATATGAATCCTCAAGAATAAATGCACGAACCTCGAAATTAGTAACTTGATCGGTAGTTACACCAGTAATATTCGCAGAGTTTGCAATTTGTGTAACAATTCCCTTAAACTTGCGATCTAGGTATGCATCTACTTCAATAAGAGCTGTGTCGCCAATTTTAACTTTCACGATATCATTCTCGTTAACACTAACACGAGCCTCCATGCGATTTAGATTAGCTATTCGCATAATCTCAGTACCTGCAAACTGAATTGTACCAAGGACACGTTCGCCCAACTCTACGTTAAGTTTTGAAACAGTTCCGGATATTGGAGAGTATATTGATGTTTTGCGCAGATTTTCCTCTGCTTCCTTTAAAGATGCCTGAGCACTTTCCACATTGAAATTTGCGGCCTTAAGCTCTGATTGGGCAACCTCGTAGTTTGTTTGAGCCGATTCGAATTCGGCTTCCGAAATAGCCTTTTGTTCGTAAAGCTGCTTGCTACGTTTAAATGCAAGTTCGGTTTGCGAGAGTTGCGCTTTAGATTGAGAGAGTCTTGCATTTGCAGAATTAACGGCTGCAATAGCTCTCTCTTTATAAGAGATGTATGTGTCAGGTTTAATTCTCACTAAAAGTTGACCCTTCTCAACCCAGTTGCCCTCTTTGACTGGCAATTCAATAATTTCACCAGAAACCTCGGAGCTCAGTTTAATTTCAACCTCAGGTTGAATTTTACCGTTCGCAGTTATTGACTCGGTTATTGTTCTCCGTTCTGGTTTTTCAACAAAAACAGAAATATTCTGAGGTTTTCCAAACCATCCTTTTTTCTTTCCAACTACTGCAACTAAAATTAGTACTACTAACGCACCAATTAAATATTTTAATAATCCTTTTTTCATCCGAATAAAATTTTATGTTTTTACTGTTTCAATCTATTGTTCATTACAAAAATCTGATTTCAAAGTAATTCCATCTTAAAGTTTAATGGGAATACCCTTGTAGAAATCAAGGATTTTTAATTTAAAAATTAACTCGTACTTAGCCTGTAGCAAATCGGTTTCAGCCTTGGCAAGTTTTGTTTTTGCATTGGTGTAATCGTAGGATGTAACCAACCCAACATTAAACTTCTGCTCTGAATACCTGTATGCCTCCTCAAATGCTATCAAACTCTTTCTGGATGCTTTTAGCTTTTTCTGCGCAGCAATAGCATCGGTGTAAGCTTGTTGGATATCCTTGAAAAGAGTGTTTTTTTCAGTCTCCAAACTTAATTGTGTTCTATCATAGTTAATTCTTGCATTGGTTATTCCATTTCGAACTCTCCAACCGTTAAAAATCGGTATCGAAAGATTAAATCCAAAACTGAAACTTGCCTTATCCTTAAACTGATCGCCATAGGAAGGATCCTTATATAAAACCAACTCGGTGACACCATCGAGTGGATTTGGATCGTAGTAGTAATCGTTCAGGAATTTTTGAGCGCGTGTGCTGTAACTACCAGAAATTGTTAAAGTTGGATACTGGTAAGCGTTTGCCATACTTATGCCCTTTTCAGCGGATGCAACTCTATAATTTGCACCAATAATTTGAGGCATAGTGGTTACGGCAGATTGAAATATATCAGGAGTAGAACCAACAATTGGGGCTTCCTCAATATCGGGTAATTCGGGTTTTAAGATTCTAAAATCTTGAACTGATTTCAATTCCAAAAGTTGGGTTAAATTTAAGTAGGCCAAATCGAGTTGGTTTTGAGCATTAACCATCTGAAGTTCGTCAGCAGAAAACTGCGCTTCAATCTCAAACAAACTGCCTTCGGGTAGGCTTCCTGCTTTCACAAGGGCAGAAGTTCTATCGAGTTGAAGTTTGGTAAGTTCAAGTTGTCTGTTTGCTGAAGCTACTAGTTCTTCTGCAAATAAAATTTGCAGGTACGCCGAGGCTATGCCCAATCCTATATTATTCTTTATCTTTTCAACATCACTCACTGAGGCTTTCAAGTCAAACTCATCCTGTTTAATTGTGTTGTACTTTAGGAAACCATCGAACAGATTCAGCGAAGAATTCAGAGAAAGAGATGTGTTCGACATATCTTCGGAAACAGAATTCTGATCGTTAACAGCACGTCCAAAGGTATAGGAGTGGTAGGCGGATGAATTCAACGACGGTAATAAATCAAGTTTCGATTTCAACAAATTACTTTCGTTCATTTTTACATTCAACTCTTGCTGCTTTACCTGAAGATTATTCTGCAAAGCAAACTGAATACACTGCTCCAAAGTCCATGGCTCTTGTGCCTCAATTACTCCAGGAAAAAGAAAAAGTAATGCAATTAGTGTTTTTTTCATTGTATAAAATTTTATATGTATGATAACTACCTGTTTTAATAGTTTAAATTGTGTCGAAGTTAAATCTATTTTCAATTCCGAAAACTTAAACAAAGCTAAATTGTTATACAACCAAAAGGGTTTTAACATAAGTTAATGTCAAATTAATTCATGTTGCTTCCAGAATTTATCTGATTATAGAACTTTATAATAATTAAGTTCGTTTAAGTTAAAATAAACAAATGGATTTTGTCAGATTTGCTTGGCTTTCGAGAATGATTATCAAAATGAGAATCATTAATAAGAAATGATTTCGTAATTTGCGTGATTAATTTTCGCTGAAAACTATTATGAAAAAAGTATTATTATTCTTACTGATTACAGTTACAACTTTAACTGTTTGCGCTCAAAACAATCAACTTAATCTTAAAAGCAAGAAGGAGGTTGATCCTATAAAAGTTGTATCGAAAAGCATTAATTCCTACCAACTTAAAGTTAGCTTCGACAAACTAAACTGGAAAACGAAAAAAATTAAATCGGGCGATTCCTTCACTGAAATATGGATCGATAAAAGCAACTCTGTAGGTGATGTGGGCACACCACAACTGCCTGCATACAAGAAATTAATTCTATTACCCTACGGTGCAACCGCTTCGGTTAAAGTTAAAAACTACACTCAATCGGAGTACGCACTCCAGCAGATTGGCATCGAAAATCAAATAATGCCTGTTCAGCCATCGTTGAGAAAGGACGAGGATTCTACCAAAGTCCCTTTTCAATTGAAGAAAGAAGCATATCAAAAGCAAGGCTATATAAGCAATTCTGTTGCAAAGGTTGAAATCCTAGGAAACCTTCGTTCTTTCACTATCGCAAGAGTAACTGTTTCCCCCGTTGACTATAACCCCGCAAAGCAGAGCATTAAGGTTTTCAACGATATAGAGGTTGATATCAATATAAGCAATGGAACAAAAAGTGCTAGCGATATCAAGAGTATCAGTAGTCCTTACTTTGATTTCTTGGCAAACTCTATGCTAAACACAACAGAAAGTGTTTACGACCAGCATCCTGATTTAACAAAGTATCCAGTAAAAATGCTGATTATAAGCCACAGGATGTTTGAAACCTCGTTAGCACCCTTTATTCAGTGGAAAACCCAAAAAGGAATAAAAGTAATTACTGCGTATACCGATGTAATTGGAACAAGCGCCTCACAAATCAAAGCGTACATTCAGCAGCAATACAGCTCAGCAACGCCTGAAGATCCTGCTCCTACTTTTCTTGTTTTAGTTGGCGATGTTCAACAAGTTGCTTCGTCGCAAGTTGGAAATCAATCCGGCCGGCAAACCGATTTGTACTATGCAAGTACCGATGGAGATATGTTTCCTGAGATGTATTATGGACGTATGTCGGCAACAACGACACAGCAATTAGATAACATCATAAACAAGATACTTTACTACGAAAAGTATCAGTTTTCAAACCCACAGTACCTAAACCGAGTAACTCTTATAGCAGGAGAGGATTCGGATTGGAATCCTAGAGTAGGACAACCAACAGTAAAATATGGCACAGCCAACTACTTCAACGCATCAAAGGGTTACACAACAGTTAACGAGTATGGGGTAGCAAGCGATCCGAACAACCCATTAGCGCAATCGGGCTATACAGGATGTTACGACGCCGATAGGATTTCAGTAGGTTTTATAAACTATACTGCACATTGTAGTGAAACTAGCTGGGCTGGACCAACGTTATCTATATCAGCGGTAAGTAATTTTACAAATTTTGATGAGTATCCTCTTGCCATTGCCAACTGTTGTTTATCTGGCGATTTTGGAACAACAGAATGTATTGGCGAGGCAATGATTAGGGGTCAATACAAGGGAGCGGTAACCTACATTGGATCATCGCCCAACAGTTACTGGCTCGAGGATATGTACTGGGCAGTTGGAGCTTACCCAATGGTAGGAAACAACGATGGATATGTCCCCACCTTTGCCGAAACTACAACCGGCGCATACGATGCTGGCTTTGTAAGTAACTACAGAACAACAGGAGCAATGGTTTTTGCTGGTAACTTAGCGGTAACCGAAGTAGAAATTAAGGATTACCCAAACCAAATTAACGCTACCTATTACTGGGAGGCATATAATATTTTAGGAGATCCATCATTAATGCCATACTTTACATCGGCGGAGAACAATAGTGTAAACCATGAATCAACTGCACCAGTTGGAGTAACAACCATTAAGATTGGTGCACTCAAGGACTCATATGTTTCGATTAATAAAGGATCGGAGATTATTGGTACCGCATACTTTAATCAAACACAAGAAATTGAAGTCCCAATCCAAACTGTTAACGAACCTTGCAAACTTGGTGTTACTATTACTCGACCCCAAACAATCCCTTATATTGACACAATAGAAACAATAGTAGTTTCAGGGCCTTACTTAACACTCAACAGCATAAGTATTAACGATTCCGAAGGTAACAACAATGGGAAAATTGATTTTGGCGAACAAATTAAAGTTAACATAGTTGTAAAAAACGTTGGACTAACCGAGGCTACAAACCCTAGAGTTCTACTAACAAACCATGCGGGTAATGCAACATTAACATCCCCAGATTCGGTTTCTTTTGAGAATATCCCTGCAGGAACAAACAATACAATCACCTTGGATGACGTTTTTGCCTTTAACATCGCCTCCAATGTTGCTGATAAAACCACCGAAAAATTTGCAATTACATTTAGAAGCGATCAGGGAACTTGGACTTCATCTATCAACTTGCAAATTAATGCGCCAAAACTTGCTGGAGGAGAGCTTACTATTGACGATTCAGCAATTGGCAACAACAATGGTTTAGCAAACGAAGGAGAATCATTCTATACTTTGATTCCAATATCAAATACAGGTGGTTCAATGGTTGCCGATTTGCAAATTAGTGCATCAATTCCCGATACACTGCGAGACATTATCACACTAAACTACGAACCTAGCAATAGCATTGAAATAAATGCTGGAGAAACTTTCAATTTCAAGCCTAGGTTCAGTATAAAGCCCAACATAAACGCTTCGCTAATAATTCCAATAACCGTTAAGCTATATTCAGAGAGTAATAGTACATTAAATGGGGAATTTTTCCGATCATTTACCATTGAATCAAATAGCATAATTAAAATGAAAAACCAATCGGTAACCACTTGCTATGCAATTTTTACCGATTCGGGTGGCGAAAGCGCAAACTATTCCGATGGAGAATCTTCAATCACAACTATTTCGTCCGAAAACGATTATAGTAAAATAAAAATCTCCTTCTCCCAATTTTCTTTGGAGTCCGGCTACGATTACTTATACATTTACGATGGTGAAAATACCGATGCAAAACAGGTAAGCGGCAGTCCATTCCATGGAACAACAATTCCTTCGGACATTTCTTCATCGGGGAAATCGCTTACATTCAAGTTTACTTCGGATGGTAATACAACTAAACCCGGATGGAAGGCAACGATTACTTGTGTTGAACCAACACAAATACCACTATGCCTTACAAACCCTTATCCGGTAAACAATTCGACAAACATTACAACCGATAAACTATCGTGGGGAGCATCGTCAGACGCTCAATTTTACGATGTTTACATTGGATACAATGCCGATAATCTTGCCTACATAGGCAGAGTTACAGATCCAAGTATTGCAATTACCCTAGAGAAGAATAAAACTTACTACTGGAGAGTTATTCCAGGTAACTACTTGGGTATTTGCGACAAATCGTGCGAAGTATGGAATTTCCAAACATCAACAAATTTGGGTGATGTGATAATGACCAATGGAAATATGGTAATTGACTCAACTTGGTTTTATGACTCTGGAGGATCAACAAATTCCTATAAAGACTACGAAAATTACACGTTAACTTTTACACCGAAAGTTTCTGGAACCAAAGTAAAAGTTGAATTCGACCAATTTGATGTTGAGTCAAACACATCCTGCTCATACGACTATCTTAACATTTATGATGGACCAACTACAGCCAGCACTCTTATTGGTAAATACTGTGGCACAACCATCCCTTCGAGTTACACGTCGACAAGTGCAAACGGTGAACTTACATTTAAGTTCTATTCCGACGAAGGGGTTGTAATGTCGGGTTGGAAAGCAAAAATAAAAACCGTTGGCACTGTTACTCTTTATACCTTAACCGTTTCGGTTAAAGAAAACGACACTCCTATTAGTAATGCCAGCGTTACTGTAAATGGCTTGGTAAAACTAACAGGATCAAACGGAGAGGCACAATTCAATATACCTAGCGGAAACTTCAACTATAGTGTAAATGCATTAGGATATATAGCTATAACTAACTCATCTACTAACAGTGGAAACAACCAAACACTAACTGTTGCGTTAACAAAACAAGCCAACGTATACGTAAAAGTGCTTGATAAGCAAAGCGGCGAAGGAATTCACGGCGCAAAGGTTACAATAAACGGTCAAAGTTTTTACTCTAGTCCTGAGGGCATAGCTTTGGTTTCTTCCTTGTTTGGAACTCAGAATATCGCTATTGAAAAAATCGGATATAGTTCTATTAATTCTCAAGTTAATGTAACTACACAGAACGAAGTTCATGTATTTGAACTTGATGCTGGGTTATACAACATAACGGCATTGGTAAAAGATTCTAAAGGGAATCCATTATCCTCAGCAAAAATTGAAGTTAACGGAGAAAGCATACTTACAAATTCTTCAGGTACCGCAATACTCCAAATTCCATACGGTAATCATAAATTCACCTTAACAAGAGAGAGGTACTTACCTATGGAGCAATGGTTTAGTGTTTCTGGTGATTCGGAGATTAATTTTGTAATGGATACAATTTATTCCGATTTAAGCAACATAACATTTTTGGTAACAACAAGTAATGGGGCCGACTTTTTGCCAGCCGACGATGCACAGATTTACATCTACTTTGGCGACTTAACCTACAAGTTTTTAAGTACAAGTTCGCAAGGAATAACAGAAACAACTCTTCCCGTGGCAAATTATAAGTACAAGGTCGAAAAGGCTGGATTCCTACCTTCAGATTTGGTTTCAATATCGATAACCGCTCCAAGCTATGAATTTAAAGACACCTTGAATCCAACAAGCTATACAATAACCTTTAATGTTTCATCCAAAGGCTCACCAATTGAAGGGGCAAGTGTCAACCTGAGTGGTTATAATCCGACTATTACAAATGCGCAAGGAGTTGCTGTTTTCAGCAATATTGAATACGCAAAAGGTCTTTCATTCACAGTGCAAAAAGAAGGTTTTTACGACTATACCAGTTCCGAGGATATTACATCGAACAAAACAATCAATGTTAATTTAATATCGACAGGAATAGAAGAAACCGTAAAAAGTAATTTAAAAATTTACCCAAACCCCGTTAAGGATAACTTATCTGTTGATTCCGATTTACCTATAGACAAAATCCAAATTGTAGGTATTACGGGAATTGTATTGGTTAATAAGGAGGGTTCTGGTGTAAATAAAACCGATATACCATTAACTAACCTGAGCCGAGGAACATATATTGTTCGGGTAGTTTATAAAAATGGTAAAATTGATCATGCCAAGCTAATTAAAATCTAGGCTGAAATTCAAATAAATAGAGATAAAA
>WBUV01000493.1 GCA_008933525.1 Bacteroidales bacterium
TTCTTATTGAGACATTTTGGAGTAAGAAACGAATAATGGAGGTATACCTAAACATCGCTGAATTTGGGAAAGGAGTTTACGGAGTTGAAAAAGCGGCCCAGCTGTACTATAACAAATCGGCAAAACAACTCACCCGGAACGAATCGGCCATGCTTGCTACAGTACTCCCCTTCCCTTCGAAACGAAATCCTGCAAAACCAAGCAGCTATATGTTTCGGTACCAAAGCACCATACTTCGTAACATGTATCATTTAGGCAAAATTGAGTTTAATCCACAGGATAAACCCGCTCCAAAATCCAAGAAACGTAAATAAACTATCACCCTTTGAAAAAATTCTTAATAATCGTAGTCCTGTTAACTGGATACCAAGCAATTCAACCGCTTTTTGGACAGTTAAATAAAGCATACTTCTTTTATAAAGGCGAAGAATTACTCTCTCAGCAAAAATACACACAAGCCCTTCCTTACCTTAACACCCTTATAAGCATCGATTCGAGCCTATACGAAGGTTGGTTCTTACGAGGTGTTGCCAAGTATAATTTAGGCGATATACAGGGCGCAATATCGGATTTTGATAGAGTAATCAAAGTAAAACCTTTTTTTGCCGATGCGCATCATTACAAAGCCATTGCATTAACCCAACTATCGCAGTACAAATTGGCAATGCAGGAGATAACTATCGCGATTGATCTAAAGCCAAACGCCTCCGATTTTCTGTTCACTCTAGGCGTAGCACATTATCACCTCAAAGAGTTCCAAAAAGCAATAGAGGTATTTTCGAAGGTTATCCGGTTGGATAATTCCAACCCCGATGTATGGTTAAACAGAGGATCGGCCAGATTGATTACCGGTGATACCATTGGAGCGCTAAGTGACTATAATATGGCCATTAGGGTTAGTCCTTTTTATGCCAATGCATACTCCAGACGTGGAATTCTTAACGCTGAGATCAACAAACCCAATTTGGCTCTGGCCGATTTAACCAAGGCAATCTCGCTCGACTCCCTATCAATCGATAACTATTTTAACCGAGCCTTGATCCTCTACAACCAAAAACAACCCACCAAGGCCCTTGCAGACCTAAATCGGGTACTTGAGATTGATCCAAATTACTCCCTAGCGCTATTCAACAGGGCAATAATTAGCTATCAGATAAGTAATTGGGAAAAATCCATCGACGATTTAACCCGATTAACATCATTGAATCCTGAAAATGTTTTGATATACTACTACCGTGGATCGATATACTACGAAAAAGGACAACTCCAACGAGCAGTTAACGATTACAGCACTGCCATCAATATTTTTCCTGATTTTGCCAACGCTTATATCAACAGAGCCGAAGTAAAGTTGAAGCTAGGAGACATGCCTGGATCAGAAAAAGATTATAAAAAAGGGGTAGAAATTCAGAATAAATATAAAAACACTCAGTCGCAAAATCCTTTATCGATGATCGATTCCAGCGGAAAGTTTAGCCGATTAATTTCGTTGGAGAGGGATTTTAACACGGCATCGCGTTTAAGTCTGGAAACAAATCGATTTAAAGTATCATCAGCGTTTCTGCCCATGCTAAATCTATGCCTTATCAATTACGAAAAAAATCCAAAAACTAAAACCTATACCAACCCATGGCTCGATTCAATAAATCAACACTTACCTGCAACATATAAACTTGCACTAAGCACCGAACCCGACAACTATACTAAGCATATATCGGTATTCACAATAGATTCTGCGCTATCATCGAATCCATACTATAGCTTAGTGAAAGGCATTGTTTTAAGCTCCAACGGGAAGTTTGCCCAAGCGAATGAAGAGTTCACGAAAGCCACCAATAAACATCCCCAAAATCCGCTAATAAGGCTGAGCAAAATTATATCGAATACCGATATGGCAAGGTATATTGAGAGTTTTGGAGGCGAAATAAAGCCATTAGGAATTCGACAATCCGAAACCAAAAACGAAACCTCGATCATAGCATATTCCGAGGCCATAGAGGAGTTAACCGTGATGAGCAAGAGCATTCCCGATTCACCCTATATAACCTACAATATTGCAAACATAAATATATTGGCCAACAACTTTAGCGAGGCAATTACATGGTACAGTAAAACGATAGCAGTTGATCCAACATTTGCCAGCACATACTATAACCGCGGGTTAGCCTTACTCCTATCCGGGTCGAAGAATCAGGGTTGTATTGATTTAAGTACAGCCGGCGAAATGGGAATATCGCAATCGTACGAGGCGCTCCAGCGGTTTTGCGGGAACTAAAGTAACAACAAAAAGGGAATTAAGGCAATTAATAAAGAAAAGGATATAAAGAAAAAGGGTAAAAAGATAAAAAAAATTCACTATTTTAGTAAATATATAAAG
>WBUV01000494.1 GCA_008933525.1 Bacteroidales bacterium
ATTTACAATGAGTTAAAAGATTCATTCCGTTTTGGCAGCAACCTTACCAAGTTAATCTACATAAACTTGGGAATCTTTCTAATTTATAATTTAATCAGAGTATTCTTTTTTGTAGGAGGTACTCCAATTGGAAGTAGTTATGCATATTTGCTGTCAGTTCCTGCCGATTTTGCAAGTTTACTAACTCGCCCGTGGACTATTTTAACCTATATGTTTTTCCACGAGGATTTTCTACATATTCTTTTCAATATACTTTGGTTGTATTGGTTTGGCCAGTTATTCCTGATGTTCTTGTCGCAACGTCAACTAGTAGGAGTCTATATTCTGGGAGGTTTATCCGGCGCAGGTTTGTTTATTTTGGCCTATAATTTTGTTCCAGTTTTTACATCCGAAACATCCATTGCTATTGCGCTTGGTGCATCGGCTTCGGTATTGGCAATTGTAATTGCTGTATCAACGCTGAGGCCTAATCACACAATATATTTGCTATTTCTTGGCCCTGTTAAGTTGAAATACCTTGCGTTGGTAACCATTCTAATTGATATAATTAGTATTCCAGTATCAAATGCAGGTGGACATATTGCTCACCTTGGTGGTGCTCTATTCGGATTTCTTTACATAAAAGTATTGGTAAAGGGGCGCGATTTAACTTATCCTTTTAGCTGGCTTGAGGGTTTTGGAAAAATCAGCTTTAAGAAGAAATCTAAGTTGAAGGTTGATCATCGATCAGCAAATCCCGATCACGATTTCAACTACCGTAAAGCACAAAAACATCAGAATATAGATAAAATTCTTGATAAGATTTCGAAGTCGGGGTACGATAGTTTAACGAAGGAGGAGAAGGAAACTTTATTCCGGATGAAAAACGATTCTGTAAATTGATGCTCAGGAAGTTACTACATAGCCTTACCATTATTGGCAATATCCTTTTTTCATTAGGATTAATTGCCTGCTACCTGTCGGTTTATGTTAGTCCGGCCGATTTTTGGTTTCCCTCGGTGGTGGGGTTGCTTTATCCTTTTTTCCTAATTGGGAACTTAGCCTACCTTGTGTATTGGATTTTACGCTGGCGATGGTTTTTTGTAGTTCCATTGTTTGCCATTTCGGTTGGGGCAAATCATCTGAATTCCTTTGTTCAACTCCCTTTTGGTAAGAGTGAAAAAGTTAACGATGTAGACCTAAGGGTGATGTCGTATAATGTAAATCTTTTTAAACTCCATGCCTGGTCGAAGAGTAAGCCAACCCATAACGAGATAATTAACTATATCAAAAAAAATAAATTCGATGTGGTTTGCTTTCAAGAATTTTATGTAACCAATAGTAAGTTCTCAGAGAAGCTAGCAAAGGAAAAACTTGGGATGTATTCTCACATTCATTATATATTACAGCGGAAGGAATCGGGCTATGGAATGGCAATTTTTTCGAAATACCCAATAGTTGATGAGGGCGAAATTCTTTTCGAGAATTCTTTCAACTCAGGAATTTATGTTGATATTAAGGTTAATAACGACACAATTCGGATTTACAATAATCACTTGCAGTCGCTTAGATTAAAGGAGCGTAACTTTAATTTTTTACTTAAAAGCGAGTTCCGGAACGAGAGCAATAAAGTTAATGAGTTAAAGGATATTTTATCGCGATTGCATAATGCGTTCGATAAGCGCGCTCGTCAGGTTGATAAGCTTGCTAACCATATGGAAAATTGTAAGTATCCAATTATTCTCTGTGGCGATTTTAACGACTCTCCGGTGTCGTATACATATAAAACATTAACTGCAAATCTTAACGATTCCTATAAGGAGGCAGGTGTTGGTTTGGTTTATACCTATGCAGGTTTATGGCCTGCCTATAGGATCGATTATATACTACATTCTCGAAATTTCGAAACCAAAAGATTTTATAGTCCTAGAATAAACTATTCGGATCATTACCCTGTGGTTGCAGAGTACAAATTAACCAGTCGATAATCTTTTGAACTTTAGCGTTTAATCCAAGGCAAGTTATCAAGGTCGACATTTCCGCCCGATATTATTACACCAACCCTTTTCCCATTAAAATCATCTGGATTATCCATAATTGCTGCTATAGGAACTGCCGATGAAGGTTCAATAATAATTTTCATTCTTTCCCAAATCATTCGCATTGCGTTAATTATTGAATCTTCCGAAACAGTTATAATTCTATCGCATTCCTGCGAAATAATTGTGTAGGTTAATGGGCAAAGTGATGTAAGTAGTCCATCGGCAATTGTTTTTGGGTTTACCGAAGGGTAAATAGTTTTATCGCGTACCGATCTGAATGCGTCATCGGCATTTTGCGGCTCAGCTCCATATACTTTAACGTTCGGATATTTACCTTTTATGTAAGTAGCGGTAC
>WBUV01000495.1 GCA_008933525.1 Bacteroidales bacterium
AAATAGCCTGTACCGATGTTATTGATCCCCTTTTTGTAGAAGTGATTCTTTCCTGCATTAGCCCCATCTCTGTGGCAAGTGTTGGTTGATATCCTACTGCAGAGGGCATGCGTCCTAAAAGTGCAGACACCTCGGATCCTGCCTGTGTAAATCTAAAAATATTATCAATGAAGAAAAGAATATCCTTGCCCTGTCCATCTTCGCCTCCATCGCGAAACGATTCTGCAACAGTTAGTCCAGAAAGTGCAACAGATGCACGTGCTCCTGGCGGTTCGTTCATCTGACCAAATATGAGCGTAGCTTGTGAATTTTTTAACTCAGTATTATCCACCTTGTCGAGATCCCAACTTCCAGCCAACATTGACTCTTTAAACTTTTCGCCGTAACGAATTACATCGGACTCAATCATTTCGCGAAGTAAATCGTTACCTTCCCTTGTTCGCTCACCTACTCCCGCAAAAACAGACATGCCAGCATAACCCTTTGCAATGTTATTGATTAGTTCCATGATGATGACAGTTTTACCAACACCAGCACCACCGAACAAACCAATTTTACCTCCTTTAGAGTAGGGTTCTAAAAGATCGATAACTTTAATTCCTGTATAAAGTACTTCTTTTTCAGTACTAAGTTGATCGAACTTGGGTGGTTTATTGTGAATTTGATATGGGCTATTACGATCGACAGAAGAAAGTCCATCTATTGCTTCACCAATTACGTTTAGCAGACGACCTTTTATCTGGTCTCCAACTGGCATTGTTATTGATTTTCCTGTAGGGAAAACCTTCATACCCCGGCATAAACCATCGGTTGAGTCCATAGCAATAGTGCGAATAGTGTTTTCGCCGATGTGCTGTTGACACTCAAGTATAAGTTTAGAATTATCGTCCCTAATTAATTCTAATGCCTCATAAATAGCAGGAAGTTTTACGTCAGAATCGCTAAAGGCAACGTCAACTACTGGGCCAATAATTTGTACTACTTCACCATATATTTCAGCCATAACAGAAATTTTTCAGTGTATTCAAAGTTATGAACTATTGCAAAATAATCATACTAATTAAAAACTATTTTGTTACAGTCTATCTATTTTTCTCAAATTAATTTCGACGCGATGAATATTTATTGATGAACAAATTAATTCCATTATCAATCTCGTTTTGCAGGGCTGTTTGGTTATAAGTTGCTGCAATTCCGCTTAATTCGCTCAAGGTTTGAATGTTAACCCTAAAGTCGTAATCGAAATATCCATCGAAACGGGAGCCAAGGCTCGAGTAGTATTTCAGTTTTTGAACTGTTATATCGTTGTATTTCTTTAAAATTTCATTTGCTCGTTCTGTTTGATTTAACTTATAGTAGTTTTCAGCAATCCCAATCATAAAGAAATCGTAAGGATATTTTTCGTGGGGCATCAAGTCATAAACTTTATTTAGAACATTTATGGCAGAATCTGTCTTTCCTTCTACGATTAACTTCTCAGCCAATCGGTTAAACGTGTTTCGTATTTTAAGGACCATTGCTGTTCGTTGGTTGTTATGGTCAATAAACACATCAGGTTCATTCATTCTTCCCCATCGGAATTTATTAATTAACTTGTCGTAAAGTAAATCCTCATCAATTCTTCCTATAGATAAAAAGTCGGGGGCTACGGATTTAATTGGAACCAAACGATAGGCAAACCCATCGTGCTGTAAATAGTCCGCCAAGCCAACATCGCTATCGCCATAAGGGGATACAAAGTATATTGGTCGCTCCCAGTTATTATTTGCAATTATTTCAAGGATCATCATTGCGCTTTTTTGAATATAATTGCCCTTAATTGACCACTCCATTGTGGGAACAATTAAAGCCTCGTCCTTGGCTTTAACTGTCCCTGTAGAAAGAACTTTTTCCTTATTGACGGTTAGTTTTATCTTGTTGGTTGGCAGATAGTCCAAAGGTGCTTCGCCAGGAACCTGAAGGCGAGTATTCAAATCGTCGCTAGCCACAAAGTTCATTATGCTCCTAAGCTCAACAGCCTCGTTGACTCTGTTATAAATATACACAATATCGCGAGTTCCCTGAACATACTGATTATGGTTCATCGAAATTGGAATTGGCTCAGATTGGTAACACTTCATTTTCATTTGGTCGATATACCAATCTGTTCCCAAAAGACTTAAGTTTACAATCCTAACATCGGTTCTAATACCTTCAACCTCCTGGGCATACCAAAGTGGGAAGGTATCATTATCGCCATTGGTAAAGATTATTGCATTTGGTTCACAACTGTTGAGATAATTATATGCAAAATCGCGAGCAGTGTAACGCCCCGAACGATCATGATCATCCCAGTTTTCAGAAGCCATTATTAAAGGAACAGCCATACAT
>WBUV01000496.1 GCA_008933525.1 Bacteroidales bacterium
ATGCTTTAATACTATCGCCTTCGGGGGTTTTAGTTCCCCTGTAAAGAAGTGTTGTTGCTGGACGAATAACTTCGCCTCTTGCAGCATAAAAATTAATTAAATTTTGACTAGGGGTGCAGAATCCCCATCCTTGTAAATTGGCGGGAGAATTGCCCCTAGGTCCTTGAACGTATGCATACTCAATGTATGTTTGATCGCCAGAACTTTTGCCAAGTGTTGAACTTTGTATTTCGAATAATGACTCTTTGGTATTTTCGCCATCGAGGCTGAATACTGCTCGAAAGTCTTCAAGAAGGCCAAACCGTCCAGAAGCAATTATTTTGTCGGTTAACGATGCAACAGAATCCCATTCCGATTGGTAAAGATGTACTTTGGCCTTAATTGCCATAGCCGTGTATTTTGTTATTCTTCCAGCCCAATCATTTGAGTATGCACTGGGTAATACAGCAATAGCCTCTTCTAAGTCTTTTTCAATGAAATTGTATAATTCAGCAGTAGTTGCTTGTTCTAGGTCTGCCAATTGTTCCGAAGTGAGAATGGTGTCAACAATTGGAACCCGTCCAAACAATCGTGTTAAATTAAAGTATGCGTAGGCTCTAATTGTTTTAACCTCGCCCTGACATTGAAGTGCGTAAGTTTTGTCCTCATTATTTAATAGAGCGTCAACGAATAAAGGCATTTGATGTATAGAGTAGTTTGCACCGCTTACTATGTCGTAGTATCCTTTCCACAAATCGTTAATTAATCCATTAGTGGATTGGTAGGTTAAATTATCGAGTTCTTGCATAGTAGGGTTATCTCCAGGAGTGCTTCCCTTATCTGCGTTATCGGATGCAATTTCGAATGCTCCAATATAAGGGAAAACATGTGCCCCCCAGCTACGAAGTTTTGCATACGATGCACTAACCGATAGAAAGATATTTTCGGATTTAGTATAGTCTATTCCGGTAGTTGGCAAGGTTGCTTCTTGGCGTATGTCCAAAAAATCTTCACAGTTTGTTAGAAGTATTGCTAGTGTTATTGTGCAAAGTATTATTATCTTTTTCATAACTCACATTTTTTAAAGATTAAAAGAACATTTTTATACCAAGTGTGTAAATTGCCTGCATAGGGTAAATGGTGTTGTCGACACCACTACTGATAGGGCTTCCTCCGACTTCTGGTGTAAATCCATTATAGGTGAAAAAGGTATATGGCCTTTGTGCGGTTATGTATACTCTTAACTTTGGTATAAACTTTATTTTTTCGGATGTGTACCCCAGTTGAATATTCTGTATTCGAACATAAAATGCATTTTCAACAAAAAAGTCATTTGCTTGCTGAGTATATGAATAGTTATATGCTTCGGCCGAAGGGTATTCACTGGATTTGCTGCTCGAAGTCCATCTGTTATCGTAAAAATCCTGATCGTAGTTACCATCAGTAAACACATCGCGGTTCATGCGTTTAGCATTAATTATTTTATTCCCTACTTGGCTTGCGATAGCTATACTTAGGTCAAAATTCTTGTAGTTCAATCCGAAATCTACTCCAGCAATAAGCCAGGGTATGGCACTTCCTAGATAAACTTTATCCTTGTCGTCAATTATTTTATCGCCGTTTTGGTCTTTGTATTTAAAGAATCCTTTATCCTTTATTGCTTGACTAACGGGATCCAGAAGTGCTGCGCTTTCGCTTTTGTACACACCGTCAACTTCGTATCCATAGAACGATCCAATAGGATGACCTACTGCAGTTCTTGTGGTATAACCACTCCTAACATATGCCCCCGGAATATAGTCCCTCCCTTCAAGCTTTAGTACCTCGTTGTGAATTGTTGTAGCATTGAAGTTAACCCTGTAATCTATATCATCAGTAATTTTATCTTTCCACGTAACAGACAACTCTACTCCAGTGTTAAGAACACTGCCATTGTTCCCGAGTAAGTCTGCAACACCTCCACCTGTGGCAATTGGCGCATAAAAAACAACGTTGTGAGTAACCCTTCAGTAGTAATCGATTTCTCCAGAAAGTTTGTTGTTTTTTAAGGTGAAGTCTACACCAAGATCAAATTCACTAACGGTTTCCCATCGTAGATAATTTTGTAAAACAGTTTGAGCTCCAACACCGTCTACCAGAATATCGCCAAAAACAGCAGAACTACCCGCTCCTGTTTGTCCGAGGATTATTGCTGAATTTGCTGGAATATTATCATTACCAAGTAGCCCCCAGCTTGCCCTTAATTTAAGGTTTGTGAAGCGGTTGTTAATTCTTTCAAAGTTTTCTTTGGTTAAGTTCCATCCAAAACCAATGGAAGGGAAGTAGCCCCATTTTTCTTGATACTTGGAACTAGCATCGGCTCTGAATGTGATAGTGGTAAGGTACTTGTC
>WBUV01000031.1 GCA_008933525.1 Bacteroidales bacterium
ATATAATGTTATTGGTACACTCCTTGGTGTCTCATCATCATCATAAAGGTATTGTTTGTTTTACCCAAAACCAAACCGAAGAGATTTGCTGTAACGATGCACAGCATGAGCACAATAAGGGCTGCGACGATAGCCATAGTGACGATTCTGCTTGTTGTGTAGTTAAGCAAGATTTCCTGATTCCTTCCGATGAAATTGGAAAAACAACCCGTTGTGTAGTTAGCGAAATTCACAGTAAAATTCAGATTTGGTTTGTTGCGCTTTTAACAAGCAATATTGAGTTAAAGTTACTTTCAAAAAGCAAATTCAAGCATCAGTTTTTTGATGATTTTCCGCTTAACAGCTACTATTTAAGTTCAAGTCTTTCGCTTAGAGCGCCTCCCTGTATTTAATGTATCGATTTTTAGAAGTTGACATTGCAGCATCTTATGCGCTGTAGTGGCATTATTAACATTTTCAATACATTAAATACTTATTCCAATGAATTATTTTAAATACTTACTGATTGTTTTATCGTTAGCATTTTGGGGCTGTAGCCAAAACCATACACATACAGAGGAAGAAGCGCACTCTCATGAAAGCGCAGAAGCCACTCACTCTCACGCAGAGGAAGGCGGTCACTCTCACGAAGGAATTGAACTTGAAAAAGTTCAATATACAGCGTATTCATCAGATTTTGAATTATTTGCCGAGGCCGATATTTTTATAGTGGATAAACCTGCCGGAATTCTTTCGCACTTTACATTCCTTCAGGATTTTAAGCCACTTGAGGAGGGTGTTGTAGTTGCAAAGTTGATTATAGGAGGTAAGGAGTATACACAAACACTTGAAAAACCAACACGTAAAGGCATTTATAGCTTTACCATTACTCCAAAATCTGCCGGTAAAGGGCAGTTAATTTTTGATATCAAATCGAGCAGAGGGAACTCTCAGGTTATTATCAATGATGTTTCGGTGTACGAATGTGCGCATAGTGCTTCGGAAGCTCATCAGCACGAGGAGCAATCGACTGTTAACACAATATCTTTTACCAAGGAGCAATCGTGGAAGATTGAGTTTGCAACGGAGACTCCTGTAGTTCAGCCATTCGGTCAGGTAATTAAAACAACCGCCAAGGTTGTTCCTGCTGCATCGGATGAACTAATAATTACAGCAAAGGCAAAGGGCGTTGTGCAAATGAGCACAGGAGCAGTTCTTGCTGGTACTATTGTAAAGAGTGGCTCAGCATTGTTTACTATTGGTGCCACTGGCATTGCCGACGAGAATTCGGCAGTTGTTTACACCGAGGCGAAAAACAACTACGAAAAGGCTAAGGCCGACTACAATCGCGCGCAGGAACTTGCTAAGGATAAAATTATCTCCGATAAGGATTTACAGCAATATAAGGTTGATTACGAGAATGCAAAAGTGCATTTCGAGAGCATAAGCAGTAACTACAACGTATCGGGATTCGCTGTAAAGAGCAGCATCGATGGTTTCGTATCGCAGGTTTATGTTTCCAATGGTCAGTTTGTTGAGGTTGGTCAACCTTTGGTAAGTATAATTAAAAATAAGAATATCTACCTAAAGGCCGATGTTCAGGCAAAATACGCATCGGTACTTGGTGCTATTAAATCAGCAAACATCAGGGTTTTACCTAATAAAACTGCCTTTACACTTGAGGAGTTAAACGGAAAGGTTGTTTCCTTCGGAAAATCTACCGAAGCCGATGGTTTCTTAGTCCCAGTAACATTGCAGGTTGAGAATAATGGAAGTTTTGTATCTGGAAGTTTTGCTGAAGTTTACCTGAAAACGGAAACCTCAAAGCAGGCATTAACCATTCCAACATCGGCTATTCTTGAGGAGCAGGGCACATTCACTGTGTTGGTTCAAATTAATCCTGAACTATTCGAGAAACGTGAGGTTAAAGTTGGTGCCACAGATGGTCTCCGAACTGAGATTTTAAGCGGAATTTCAGCCACCGATAGGGTTGCAACCAAAGGCGCAATTCTGGTTAAGTTAGCTCAAGCCTCTGGTGCGTTAGATCCTCACGCCGGTCACGTTCACTAAAAACAAATGTGACTATGCTGGATAGAGTTATAAAATTCTCGTTGAGCAATAAATACTTGGTATTGCTTTGCTCATTGGTATTGGTAGTTTTAGGAACACGTACTGCTATCAATATGGATGTTGATGTTTTCCCCGATTTAACTGCGCCAACCGTTGTGGTAATGACCGATGCGCATGGTATGGCCTCCGAGGAGGTGGAGCGTTTGGTTACTTTCCCAATTGAAACAGCGCTGAATGGTGCTACCGATGTTCGTAGGGTTCGCTCCAATTCGTCGCAGGGTTTTTCATTTGTATGGGTTGAGTTCGATTGGGGTACTGATATTTTTAAGGCTCGCCAAATTGTTAGCGAAAAACTTATTACAGTTAATGCGCAAATGCCAATTGGTGTTGGCATGCCGGCACTTGCTCCGCAATCGAGCGTGATGGGCGAAATCTTCTTTGTGGGCTTGCAGGCCGATAGTACTAGTATGATGGATTTGCGTACCATTGCCGAGTGGAATGTTCAACCGCTAATTCTTTCAACAGGAGGTGTATCGCAGGTTACCATTATTGGCGGCGATTATAAGCAGTATCAGGTTTTAGCTGACCCCGTTAAAATGATGCATTTCGATGTATCAATGTCCGAACTTGTTGAGATTTGCAGCGGAATTAGCCAAAACTCAACTGGTAGTAATATCAGGCAGTACGGTAGCGAGTATGTTGTGCGTGGCATTGCCCGTACATACGATTTGGAGCAAATCGGAAATTCGTATGTTAAATCCCTAAACGGAAAGCCTGTCCGCTTAAACGATGTTGCCGATGTGGTTATTGGGAGTGCAGTTAAAATGGGCTATGCTTCAGGTAATGCTAAGCCAGCAATTATCCTTTCAATTTCCAAGCAACCCAATGCAAATACGTTGGAAGTTACTCAAAAAATTGAGGAGAATTTGGCTTTGCTGAAGAAAACCTTACCAGCCGATGTTAAACTAGACACCAAAATCTTCCGTCAGGCCGATTTTATTGAGACCTCAGTGAGTAACGTAAAAAATGCTCTTATTGAGGGTGCAATCTTTGTAATTATCATACTTTTCCTATTCCTAGGAAGTTTCCGCACAACTATAATTTCGCTTTTGGCTATACCATTATCGTTGCTAGGTGCAATTGTTGTCCTAAAATCGTTAGGTTTAACTATAAACACAATGAGTTTGGGTGGTATGGCAATTGCCATTGGTTCGTTGGTTGACGATGCAATTATCGACGTTGAAAACGTTTATAAGCGATTGCGGCAGAATAGATTACTTCCAGAAAACGAAAGACAATCTGCATTTACTGTTGTATTCGAGGCATCGAGCGAAATTCGCGCATCAATCCTCAATGCTACTCTTATTATTATGGTGGCTTTTTTACCGCTGTTCTTCCTATCGGGAATGGAGGGACGAATGCTTAAACCGCTTGGAATATCGTTTATTGTATCGCTTTTTATGTCGTTAATTGTTGCGATGACATTAACTCCGTTGCTTGCAAAAATGCTTCTTTCAAACGATAAGTATTTGGCTAAAAATGAAAAGGAGAAATGGCTTGTGCGTAAGATGATGCAATACTACGAACAATCGCTCGATTGGGCCTTACGTTATAAGCGCATAATTTTGATATCGGTTTTTGGCTTATTTGTAGTTTCCCTTTTCCTACTTTCCAGTATGGGGCGAAGCTTTTTACCCGAATTCAATGAGGGCTCACTAACCCTTTCGGTTATAACTCAGCCCGGAACTTCGCTTGAGGAGAGCAACAGAATAGGAAACTTGGTTGAAACTGAATTACTTTCAATTCCCGAGGTTACAAGTACAGCGCGCAGAACTGGACGTGGCGAACTCGATGAGCACTCGCAAACCACCAACAGTGCCGAAATTGATGTGAACTTTACCCTAAAAGACAGGAATTCCGAGGAGTTTTTGGCCGATGTTCGTGCAAAACTTGCGGGGATTCCGGGCATTGCATCTACAGTGGGGCAGCCATTGGGGCACCGAATCGACCATATGCTTTCTGGCACACGTGCCAACATCGCCATTAAACTGTTTGGAACTGACTTAAACCATATGTTTACAGTTGGAAATCAGATAAAAGCGGCAATTATTGATGTTGAAGGTTTGGTTGATGTTAACGTTGACCAACAGGTCGAAATTCCTCAAATTCAAATTCGGGCAAACCGCGATATGCTTGCTGCTTACGGAATTACCATTCAGGAGTTCAACGAGTTTGTTGATGTGGCTTTTGGTGGCGAAAAACTTGCCGATATTTACGAGGGACAGCAACGCTACGACCTTGTACTACGATTAAACCATGATTATACCGAAACAATCGAGGGAATTCGCTCGGCGCTTATCGATACTCACAACGGTAAAAAGGTTCCGCTTGAGCAAGTTGCCGATGTGGTTTCAGTATCTGGTCCAAGCTCCATTAGTAGGGAGAACGTTCAGCGTAAAATTGTTATCTCGGCAAATGTGGCAGGCCGCGATTTGCGTGGGGTTGTAAACGATATTCGCGATAAGGTTGATGAAAACATCAAACTTCCCGAAGGTTATAGGGTTGAGTATGGTGGTCAATTCGAGAGTGAGGCTAAGGCTTCGAGAACTCTGCTAATCACCTCAATAATAGCAATTGTAGTGATATTCCTATTGCTATTCCAGGAGTTCAAAAACTTCAAGTTGGCTGGTATTATCCTTCTGAATTTACCTTTAGCGTTGATTGGTGGAGTATTCTCAATTTACTTTACATCTGGCACATTAAGCATTCCTGCGTTAATAGGATTTATAACCCTTTTTGGAATTGCAACCCGAAACGGAATTCTACTGATATCGAACTATCAGCGTTTGCAGTGTAAAGGTCTTTGCGAATATGAGATAGTTACAAAAGGCTCTTCGGATAGATTGAATGCAATTATGATGACCGCACTAACCGCTGCGCTTGCCCTAATTCCATTGGCTTTAAAAGGTAACCTGTCGGGTAACGAGATTCAAAGCCCAATGGCCAAGGTTATTCTGGGTGGCCTACTAACATCAACGTTGCTAAATATTTACATTGTTCCTATTGTTTATAGTGCTTTGTGTAAGCGTGGAATTATTAAAAACGATAACAATGACTAGGATTTTAAGCATAATAGTAAGTGTTGTAGTATTTTGTTCGGTTGCTAATGCGCAAAGTACTATTGAAAATATTCTGGGTGATATTGAGAAGAATAACACCACCATTCAGGCTCTACGCCAAAGTGCCGATGCCGAGAAGATTGCTAACAAAACAGGAATTACTCCCTCCAACCCCGAGGTTGAGTTTGGGTATTTGTGGGGAAGTCCCTCTGCTATTGGCAATAGAACTGACTTTAGCGTAACTCAATCGTTCGATTTTCCCACGGCTTACCTGCGTAAGGGTCAAATTGCGAATTCTCGCAATAGCAAGGTTGAGTTTGAGTACCAGAGTAAGGTTCGTGAAATAAAGCTAAGGGCTAGCGAAATTTGTATCGATTTAATTTACCTTAATGCTCTGCAAAGCGAATACAAACGAAGGTTTGAGCACGCTAAGGGCATTTCCGATTCATACAAAAGAAGATACGATGTTGGCGATGTTAATATTTTGGATTACAACAAGGCTCAGATTTATTTGCTGAATGCAACAAAGGAGTTGGAGAGCAACGATGTTGAACGTAAATCGTTATTGACCCAATTGGCCAGCCTAAATGGAGGAAAGGCTATTGAGTTTACCGATACAGTTCTTGCCAACTCAACAATCAACCCTGAATTTAGCCAGTGGTATACGCAGGCTGAGCAGAATAATCCAGCATTGGCAGCATTAAAGCAGGAGATTGAGGCAACTCAACGGGAAGTTCAGTTAAGCAGGGCATTGAGTTTGCCCAAGTTTAATGCTGGTTATATGAGCGAAAAGGTTGCTGGGGAACACTTTCAGGGTATTACTGTTGGTTTATCAATTCCTCTTTGGGAGAATAAAAACACTGTAAGGTATGCTAAATCAAGGTTTGCTGCATACCAATCGGCCGAGGCGGATAGTAAGTTAAAGTACTACAACCACCTGATGATGCTACACCAAAAGGCTTTAGGAATGCAGTCCAATGTTGATGATTACCGTACCAAGTTGAAGAGTTTCAGCAATACCGATTTGCTTCAAAAAGCCCTCGATAAGGGAGAAATCTCTCTGGTGGAGTATCTTTACGAGTTATCGTTCTACTACGATAGTTTTGAGAATTTACTAGAGATGGAGCGCGATTTGAATAGAGTGGTTGTGGAGATGAATTATTTCCAGTAGGTTTGGAATAGCCTTTTTGTAAATACATCCCTGACAGGGTTTTGAGTCCTGTCAGGGATGTTTATTTATAGGACAGAGTTTTAACCGGGGAATTTATTAGTTGTATTGCAATGGATGTGGATTATAAATATCACGAGTCAGGAGATGCGCGGTAATGTTTCCGTGGTTGGGCACGCTGGGGAGTTAACCGAAGAGTGCTTACCCTATGTAATACTTTTACTAGGATACTGAAAAATCCTATTCGCAAGTCCGGCCCAATGGGCTTAACCACGTGTTGTTCCCTGTAGTTTAGTCTTGTATTTCACCTGATTTTTTTCTCCGATTCTCTCAAATAATTTCAATTCAACGGCCTTCTTCAAATCCCTACTTGCGGTTGCTGTTGAAATGTCTTTAAACACATTCATGTAGTCTTTTCTTGAAAACTCGTTTATTCCAAGTGAAATAAAATAGTCAATTCTATCCCTGTCAGTGAGTATTCTATTGTTATAATTCAATAATTCTTCAAGGGACTTATCAATGACATTTAGCATGTATTCAATAAATTCTGTGGATTTACCTACTCTGTCGCTTTTAGCAAGAGATTTATAGTATTCCTTCTGTGATTGGCTGATAAGCGTTTCGAGTGGTAAAAACTCAAACACAGGGAATTCTTTCATTAAAATAACTGTTTGCCATAATCTCCCCATTCTTCCGTTTCCATCAATAAAAGGATGAATAAACTCCATTTCGTAATGAAAGACGCAGCCTTTTATCAGAGTCAATTCATCTTTGTTTTTCAAATATTTGAATAGCTCATTCATTAGGTGAGGGACATTCTCTGCTGGGGGAGCAATATGAGCAACTTTTGAGCCTTGAAAAATTCCGACACCCTGAGTCCTAAATTTACCAGCACCTTCTACTAGGCCTTGCATGAGCATTTCATGAGCCTTTAAGAACGATTTTACAGATGAGAATTGAAATCCAGTAATTTGGTCATAAACCTGAACTGCATTAACCACTTCGAGTATATCTTTCTTAGGTCCAATAACTCGTTTATTCTCTATAATTGCAGTCACCTGCTCTTGTGTCAGCGTATTTCCCTCAATTCTCAGGGAGGAGTGAATAGTTTTTATCTTGTTTTGTTTTCTTAGCTGAGGTGATGGCTTGTTTAAGAAGTTCGCATTAACAGCTCCTAATTTTTCTGAAATTGAACTAATTAGTTGCAGAATCTTGGTTGAAATCTCATAAGGTGGTTTCATTGATACTATCATTTGATACTATCAAAGTTACGAGTTATCCATTAACAATCCAAATTCAAAAACTATTGGGCAAACTATGATTTAATTGTGCGTAACGGAGTTAATGTGCCTAAGTTTTGTGGACATTAAAAGTTTTTATTAATTATGGTGATTAATATATAAACTTTATTTGCCATCTATCTGTAAATTTTTGTATCGGCTACAAGAATACGATTTGGATACATTTTATTTTCATCATAGCCATTTACTTCATTTCTTTCATATACTTTACAACCTTCTTTAAATCCTCAATCTGGTTTTGTTGGTCAATATCAATAACCAATGGGATAAGTTTTCCTATAGGTTTTGCTACCTCAAATACCTCTTTTATTTTATTGTCAATATCTAGTTCTAAAACCCCAACTCCTGTTTTATCCGTGAAATAAAAACCTGTTTTTATATAGTTCTTCCAAATAGAAAGCCAAAGAATAGTTTTTTTCTTATAAACAACTTTACATAGCCATGCCTTTCCATCATTGTAAAACCGCCATTGAGGTTCCAAGCTAAATTCCTCGGTAAAAATTTTAATTATTTCTTGATAGATGGTGAAAAGTTCTTTACCAAGGGCATTTTCCAAAACTTCATCAGTAGGTTCAATTTCTTTCTCTCGTAAGAGTAGCGTTTCATTGTTTGGGGTCATAATATTTAAATTTTCAGGGTATCTATTTTAAACTAAACTTCATTTCTCACAATGTACGATAACTATTGTAATTATAAATTGTACAATATATTTCTATTGACTATCTATCTCCCTCAAATTTATCTATTACTATCAAATATTCAAAAAGTTGGGTGTGATTTCTGGCAGAATTTACCTTGGTGGAGTTAAAGGAGAGCGACGTGGAAACAAGAAACCCCGCTGGAATTCCAACGGGGCTTCACCTTTTTTGAAACTTATTGGGACTATCTATTCTTCTCGCTAAACTCGCGGCCTGCTCTTAGCGCTTTTAGGTTTAGTTCAACCACATCGTTGCCTTTTTTACCAAAAAGTTGGCGAATACCCTCTTCGATTCTCTCGAATGGAATATCAAGGAATAACGATGCAGCACCTAGCATAACAATATTCATTGCTCTAGCCGAGCCTGCTTGCTTTGCAATGGCTTCTGCATCAATTGCGATATGATTCTTTACCTTTTTAACGTTTGCAAGAATCTCCTCGGTTTGTGGATAATCAGGGATATTGTTGAAAGGTACAGTGTTGGTTACAACCCAGCCTTCTGCCGAAAGCCATGGAAGATACCTTAATGCCTCCATTGGCTCCACCGAGATTATTAAATCTGCTTTACCTGCAGGAATTAGGTCCGAAGCAATAGGTGCATCGGAAATGCGAAGGTGCGATTGAACATCGCCACCGCGCTGGCTCATTCCGTGAACTTCCGATTGTTTAATGTAAAGTTTATTGTTAACTGCGGCTAAGCCTATTGCAGCAGCAATTGAAAGGATACCTTGTCCTCCAACACCTGCCAATATGATATCGTTTTTCATTGTAGTTCAGTTTTTTAGATTAATCGTTCGATTCCTTTTTTTCTTCCTTTTTCCTGCGGGCAAAGGTTTGAATACATTCACGTTGTGGAATTAGTACGGAAACGCCTTGGTAAGCCAATTCTTCCTTCATAATTCTAACGTTTTCCTCGTGAAATTTCTTCAAAGGAGTCATAACTTTGATATGGTCAGGGTGAACACCTAAACCTTTACAAATCTCAACAATTCTACCATGAGCCGACGATGTTTGTCCGCCAGTCATACCAGTGGTGGAGTTATCGGAAATAATTACAGTAATAGGCGAATTCTCCACAACAGCATCAAGCAAACCTGTCATACCGCTATGGGTAAAGGTTGAGTCACCAATAACTGCAACCGCAGGAACAAGACCCGCATCGGCAGCACCTTTTGCCATTGTTATTGATGCTCCCATATCAACACAGGAGTTAATAGCATTGAATGGAGGTAAAGCACCTAAGGTGTAACAGCCAATATCAGCAAATACACGACCAGTACCGTATTCTTTTAGAGCCTCGTTCAAATCCTCGTAAACATCGCGATGTCCGCAACCCTGGCAAAGTGATGGTGGACGTTGCTTAACAATTGAAGGAACTGGTTGACCCTCGGTAACTGTAAATCCTAGTGCTTTTGCAACAATATTTGGATTTAACTCGCCATCGCGTGGTAATGTACCATCCAAACGACCGTGAATTGGCTTGCCAACGTTTAAGTAGCCCTTAATCATCTCCTCCACAATTGGATATCCTTCCTCAAGAACCATTATGGATTTGCAGGTGTTGTATAGTTCTGTGATTTGTTTCTTTGGAAGTGGATACTGGCTAACCTTAACAATTGGGTATGGACATTTTCTGTCAGGATAGTTCTCCATTAGGTAGTTATATGCAATACCAGTTGCGATAATACCCATATCGGTATTTGTACCTTGGATGTATGAGTTGAAAGCCGATTTCTCAGATTCCATCTCCATTGAAGGTTGGTTTAGCAACAGATTCTTGTAGTTTTTACGTGCAATTGCAGGTAAAAGTACGAACTGACGTGGGTCCGATGGTAGTTTAATATCGTTCTGTTTCTTAATCTCTTTACGAAGAACATCGGCGCGTGAGTGTGCCAAACGGGTTGTAATACGGAGCATTACGGGAACATTCAATTTCTCTGAAAGTTCAAATCCGTAGTATGCCATGTCGTAGCATTCCTGCTGATTTGCGGGTTCCAGAATTGGAATCATAGCAAACTTAGCGTAGAAACGTGAGTCCTGCTCGTTTTGCGATGAGTGCATTGAGGGGTCATCGGCCGAAACTACAATTAAACCACCGTTAACACCTGTTACTGCTGCGTTCATAAAAGCATCGGCAGCAACGTTCAATCCAACGTGCTTAAAGCACACCATTGCACGTTTTCCGGCGTACGACATACCAATAGCCGATTCCATTGCGGTTTTCTCGTTGGCCGACCATTGACGGTGAATATTCAGATCAGCAGCCTGCTTTGAGACCTGAACAAATTCCATAATTTCTGTTGATGGAGTTCCTGGATAAGCGTAAATACCTGAAAGACCTCCGTCTATTGCTCCTTGGGCAATGGCCTCATCGCCAAGCATTAGTAATTTACTCATATTGATATTTTTAATTATTTACTGATTTGTTAAAAGAACTTTGGTTTGTTTGAGTGATGAATTTAACCGATATCAATTATAGATATTTATACCAGGACTGAATTACAGTCCACCAAAGCGTTTGAGGAAACCTACATTTTGGGCAACACTGTGCAAATAGAAGATGAATGATGTATTCATGCTAGTTTCAATTTGTAATTTGAAAGTCCAAAATCGGCTATTTATTGTTAGCAAAAATATGAATATTTTCAATAATACAGAATCAAATTTGACAAATTGGTTTTAATTTTTTACTAATCAAAGTTAGATTGATTAAAAATTGAATATAGAGGAATATATTGGAATGAGATGGAGTTAGAAGAAGTTAAAGGAATTCTATAAGTTTGGTTAGTAGAGAATTCCTCTAACTCCATTTATCTTCCTCTAACTTCCTCTAACTTCCTTTAACGACTACCTCACTCAACAATACTCACCACAATTTTTCGGCTCCCTCCATTATCCCTGAACTCACATAGGTATATTCCTTGCCAAGTTCCAAGGTTTAGTCTACCATTGGTTATTGGAATGGTTATGGATTGTCCTATAATTGAGGATTTGATGTGTGCAGTCATATCGTCATCGCCCTCCAAAATATGCTCAAAGTACGATGAGAAGGGAATTAACTTCGATATGAATTTGTGAAAATCGGTTCGAACGGTATAATCGGCATTCTCATTAATTGTAATACCTGCCGATGTGTGCTTTATAAATATGTTCACAATTCCAGCATCGGGAAGTTGTGGTAACCGCTTAACAATGGCGTCGGTTACTAAATGAAATCCAGCAGGGTAGGGCGGAAGCGAAAATTCTATCTGTGTGGTCATTTTTTAGATACTAGAAATCAGACAAGATTTTAGATTAAGAAAATAGTTTATGTTGATATTCAATTTGTCACCAATCACCTGTCACGAGTCACTTTTACTATCAACCATCAACCATCAACTAATACAACGGTTTAACAAACTCATGCACAAAATCAAAGGCCATATTCTCCAAGTCGTCGCGGAGGTTATTGTATGCTTTTTTACCCTCTTCTTCCTCAAAGTTTTGTTCGTAAAGATTCGGATAGTTAAGTTTTACTATTGACGGGTTGCCTTTAAATTCTGGTAGTATTGATTCCAACTCATTGTCTAAGCATATAACAAAGTCAAACTCCTTGTCCGAGAATTCATTTATTCCCTTGGATTTGTAGCGTGTAATATCAATTACCGCATCCATCATTGAACTAGCTGCTTTCATATCCAGTTTATCCGGATTAAAGCCTGCGCTAACCACTTCTGCCGCTCCTTTTCCGTAGTAGCTAAGCCAACCTTCAGCCATTTGCGAACGGCACGCATTATGCTTCGATATTACTAGTATTCGCTTCATTTTATATCTCCTTCTGTTGTTCTACAAGCAATTTACAATATATCTGCCCAAATTAAAAGCAATTTTTCTGATGTTGCACAATTTTTTTGCACTAAATCGGTTTTTATTTGGGCTGATTGCATACATCTTGCTACATTTGAGGACTTTTTGCGAAATTTGATGTTTAAGTTAACGATAAATATTACCTCTTTTCAACCGAAACGATTACTAAACGTTCTCGTACTCTTTATTTTTTTTGTTTCTTCTAGCGTTGTTTCTGCGCAAACTCGAATGGTGGTCGGCTTTGTTACGGATACATTGAATCAGCCTATTGCTGGGGCAAATATTGCCATTGAAGGAACCAATGTTGGAACCGCAACCGACGATAATGGCCGATTCAAGCTGAACATTACCGAAAAGCACAATGTCATTATAAAAGTGTCCTATCTGGGCTATGAAACTGAATGGTTTACAGTGAATGCCAAGGATAAATCTGAATTTACCGAGCTCCATTTCAGGTTAAAACCCGAAACGCAAAGCATTGAAGGTGTATTTGTATCGGCAATTCAGCGCAGACAGGGCAATATCGATAGGTTG
Source organism: Bacteroidales bacterium (assembly GCA_008933525.1). Classification (GTDB taxonomy): domain Bacteria; phylum Bacteroidota; class Bacteroidia; order Bacteroidales; family Tenuifilaceae; genus SB25. The sequence goes on from WBUV01000031.1 coordinate 12,715, forward strand.
AACGCAAAGGGTATCACTTTTATGCCCAACATATCGGGTAGTTTTGAGTCGTTACTAAAATCAATTCCTGGGGTTTCCTCCTCAAACGAGCTGAGTTCGCAGTACTCGGTACGTGGTGGAAATTTTGATGAGAACTTGGTTTATGTGAACGATATTGAAATTTTCCGTCCATTCTTAATTCGTTCGGGTCAGCAGGAGGGGTTAAGTTTCATCAATCCTGATATGGTTTCATCCGTTGAGTTTTCGGCCGGTGCGTTTAACGCTGAGTTTGGCGATAAGATGTCGTCGGTGCTGAATGTTCATTACCGCAAACCAACATCGTACCAAACGGTAGCATCGGCAAGTTTGCTTGGTGCTGGTGTTACCACCGAGGGTGTTATGGCGAATTCTAAGTTCTCGTTCATCACTGGAGTGCGATACAAAACATCGCAGTATATGCTCAGCACGCTTGATGTTAAGGGCGATTATACTCCAACCTATATAGATTGGCAGGGTTTATTCAACTATCAACTTACACCTAAATTCTCAATTAGTTTGCTGGGTAACTATTCGGGTAATAGCTACCTGTTTGCTCCCGATGTCCGCGAAACTCGCTTCGGAATGTTTAGCAATACGCTACAGCTAAAGATATACTATGAGGGTCAGGAGGTGGATAAGTTCCAAACAGCAATGGGTGCACTTACGTTTGAGTATAAACCTACATCATCTACATCACTTAAACTATATTCGGCAAATTATATTAACTCCGAGCGTGAAACCTACGATTTGCTTGGACAATACTATTTGAATGAGTTAGATAACTCCTTAGGCTCATCGAGTTATGGCGATAGTTTGATTAACGTTGGAATTGGCGGTTTCCTGAATCACGCCCGTAACTACTTGGATGTTTATGTGAACTCAATTGGCCATATTGGACAGTACCAGTTTGGGAAATCGAAGTTGAAGTGGGGAATTCAGGCTCAAAAGGAACTTTTTGACGATGAGTTGGTGGAATGGGAGTTGATAGATTCCTCGGGCTATTCGCTACCATACAATGGCGAGCATGTTGGTTTGGCTTACGCCATTCGGTCCAATAATCGGTTCGAATCGTTCCGCTCCTCGGGCTTTGCTCAGGTGGATTTGAATAATAACTTGGGCGATTTTAGAGTTCAAACAACATTGGGTTGTCGTGCATTTTACTGGGATTTTAACAACGAGTTTTTGATTAGCCCAAGGGGAAATATCTCCATTGTTCCGTTGGAGAATAAGAATTTGGAGTTTCATATATCATCGGGCATTTACTATCAACCACCATTCTATAAGGAGTTACGTTTACCTAATGGGCAGTTGAATTATAGTATTAAATCGCAAAAATCAATACAGTATCTGCTTGGAGCAGAATACTACTTTAAGGCATGGGGTAGCCCATTTAGGGTATCGGCGGAGTTATACTACAAGTCTCTTAAAAATCTTATCCCGTTTAAGTT
>WBUV01000497.1 GCA_008933525.1 Bacteroidales bacterium
ATTCGTTGATTATTAAAATTATTTTACAAAAAAAGGCAATTTTATAATTGCCTTTTGAATTTTTTACTTTCTCAAGTTCAGTGCTTTTACCACTGCTCGATATCTTTCAATATCGTTTTCTTTTAAGTAATCAAGTAGTCTTCTCCGTTTACCTACCAACTTTAATAGAGAACGTTGAGTTCCATAGTCTTTTCTATGGGTTTTCAAGTGCTCAGTTAAGTGGTTGATACGGTAGGAGAATAACGCAATCTGGCTCTCAGGGGAACCAGTGTCGGTATTAGACTTCCCGTAATCTTTAAAAATCTCTTGCTTCTTTTCTGCCGTCAAATAATTCATAACACTGATAATTAGTGGGTAGATAAACTCTTAATTTGAGGTGCAAAGATAAAACCTTTTTTTAGAAATTATTCATTCAGCTAATCTTTTTTCGAACAAACAATTATGTATTTTTTGTCTAACTAATTAGTAAACAGCGCTATGGTTTGTTAATTAGTTTTCAAATAAATTTTAAATATCACCTATATGTTCATTTGCGATTTAACAATTTTTATCCCTTCAATAATTTGGACAGGGGTGTAGTTCAACTCCCTGCTTGCTTTTTCAATTATCAACGATGAATTTAGTGGACGTGGTGCAGGTTCCGATAGTTCTTTGGTTGTAACTCTCTGTAAAAGTGACTCATCGAGGTTGAATGCCTTTGCTACTTCACTGGCAAAATCGGCAACAGAGATAATATCGCCACCAGAAATATTGTATAGGCCCTCTTTTTTATTATCGACAATTGCTTCAATTCCTTTGGCTAAATCTTCGGCCAAGGTTGGGGTTCTGATTTGGTCGGTTGGAACTCTGTATTTCTGCTGCTTGCTTAGGTATTGAACTACGCGGGTAAGTATGTTTGGGCGCGATAGTTTTTCGTCGTAACCATAAACCAACGAGGTACGAACTATTGCGTGAGGTATTCCCATGGTTTTTAGTAGATTCTCCGATTCCATTTTTGATTCGCCATAGTACGAAATTGGGTTAATAGCATCGTCCTCTGTGTAGTTTCCTTTTATTCCGTCGAAAATAAAATCGGTTGATAGAAAAACCAAATGAACGCCATAATCCCTGCAGGCAGAGGCTATCCTTGAAGTAACCTCAATATTCATTTTCTTGCAAACGAAACGGTCAACCTCGCAGGCATCTGGGCTCGATAGGGCTGCGCAATGAACAACTGCTTCCAACTTCAGCTGCTCCACCAAATTGTTGATATCGGCATTTTGAAGATTGGAGGTGAATGTTTGGGCACCATCGAGTTGCATTTTTTTAAGCGAGGTGGCATAAACCTCGTGTTTTCCGCTAGCAACTAACTGCTTCACTAGTTTTTTACCTACAAGTCCGTTTGCTCCAGTTACAAGTATTCTCATTGGTTTCGAGGTTTCGGTTCAAATTTGGTGTTGACAAATAATCTATAAAGATATGTTGCTTTTTAATAATATTGATGAGCCTATATTACAAAATATACATTTGCGAGTATCGCAGTAGTTAGTTTTCAGGTATAGCAATGCTTGTGAATCGAATGCGGATTGTGCTTCGAAGCCAATCTTTCTGAAACCATCTATGGTGCTATTTTTCTCTACTGGCAATTTCTCAAGCAGGCTCAATGCTTTTTCCTTTAGTTCTGGTTTACCTCTGCTTTCGCCATAGGCGAACATAAACGGAATAACCGAGTTCAGCACAATTGTCTCGATTGTTTGGTTTCCGAGTTGTTTGTTCTGTTTTGTCGATTTATTCCCAAAGGTATAGTGTGTTTCCCAGTATTCCGAAGTGTCTACAGTTAGCAATAAAAACATCGCAGCGTAACTTTCCACCTCTATTAACTTGGAAAAGAGCGACGACGATTTATGGATTAGCATAGCCAGTTGAGCAATTCTGATTGTTGAAAATGCTGCAGGTCGCATTCGCAGAAACTTCCATAGGCTACCATCGATGGGGGTTAGGTTGAATTTTTTCTGCAGATAGTTGTACTCGATTCTTAGGGATAACTGGTATTCGTCCTCGGTTTCAGCATTATCAAGCAAACCTGCCTGCCCAAAAAGAATTGCTTCCACTTGAAAAAGATTATCCTTTTGCTTTGCAAGAACCTTTAATGGGGTATTTTTTGCAAGCATTTCTGCTGGTAGTGCGTTAACCTTAAGTCCAAAACATCGAACCACGGACCTATAAAATGCCTCCTCCCAGTTGCCGTTACAGTCTTTCACGGATTGGTTAACCAGTTCGGTTTTTTGTTCCAGCCGTTCTACCATCATTTTTTCAACCCACGACTTCACGGAAAATGGGTTTACGCTTTGAATTCTATTTGCACAGGGTATCCA
>WBUV01000032.1 GCA_008933525.1 Bacteroidales bacterium
CTTCCTACCAATTTTGGGCGATTCTATAAGTTCTGTGGGGTCGCTATCTATCACCTCCTCTATGAGTAGATACTTGTAGAATCCGCGAACACCTGATAATATGCGTGATTGGGAACGCTTATTCAGTCCCAAATCGTGCAGGTAGGCAAGAAAATTCTGCAAGTGGTCGTGAGTAATTGACTCGGGTTCAACACCAATGCTATCGGCATATACGCGCAGTTTTTCCATATCGGTTCGGTAGGCCGAAACGGAATTCTCCGAAAGCGATTTCTCTGCCCTCAAAAAACTAATATAATCGTCAATAGCGGCACTCCAACCCATAAAGCAAATCCTATATTTCAGATTTTATTTTATTACAAAAGCAGTACAAAGAAAGTAAAAATAAAGTTTTAATGATTAATTGAAATTTAGTGAATGAATAAAATCGGAGTATTTACAAGAATGTAGAAAAAACAAACATCAAATTGTAAAATTAATGTGAAAGTTAACGTTTGCATACCTTATTCTTACTAAAACGCCTATAACATATCAATTATTCCATAACTTAAGTAATTTTGCACTATAAAACCAAACTATATGCTAAAACGAACTAAGATTGTTGCCACCATATCGGACAAGCGTTGCGATGTTGATTTTATTAGAGGCCTTTATAATGCAGGGATGAACGTTGCCCGTTTAAATACAGCACATATGAATCCGGAAACAGCCAAGTCTGTAATTGCGAAGATTCGTGAGGTTTCGGAGAGTATAGCAATTTTAGTTGATACCAAAGGGCCCGAAATTCGCACATCGTCGCTGGGTGTAGAGATTACTGTTAAAACAGGTGATAAAATAAAGATTGTAGGAAATCCTGAAGGTGAATCGTGCAGCGATACTGTTTACGTTAGCTACTCCAATATTGCAAAGGAGGTTCCTGTTGGGAATTCCCTTCTTATTGATGATGGCGAACTAGAACTTAAGGTACTTGAGAAAAACGATACTACGCTTTTCTGCGAAGTGATGAACTGTGGAATGATTAAGCTGCGTAAAAGCGTTAATCTGCCTAATGTTCATATTAATTTACCTTCGCTTACACAGAAGGATAAAGATTTTGTAAAATTTGCCATTGATAACGACTTGGACTTTATTGCACACAGTTTTGTTCGTAGCAAGCACGATGTCTTGGAGATAAAGGAGATTCTTCATCAGCATAATAGTCAAATCAAAATTATCGCCAAAATTGAGAATCAGCAGGGTGTTGATAATATTGATGAAATTCTCGACCACGCATATGGAATTATGGTTGCCCGGGGCGATTTGGGTATTGAGATTCCTGCTCAAAAAATCCCCATCGTTCAGCGTAGGTTGGTAAAAAAATGTATTGAGAGCAAAAAGCCTGTAATCATTGCTACGCAAATGCTCCATACTATGATTGAACATCCGCGCCCAACCCGTGCCGAGATTAGCGATATTGCCAATGCCATTTACCAACGTGCCGATGCCATTATGCTTAGTGGAGAAACTGCCTACGGGGCATATCCTTTAGAATCTGTTCAGGCAATGACTAGCGTTGCTCGCGAGGTGGAAGAGGTTTTGGAGCCTGACCATACCCTGAACTTGGTTAGAGTTAATAACGAGATTACTGCAACGCTTTCACGCTCTGCAGTAAGAGCATGCTCCTCTCTACCCATAAAGGCGATTATTGTTGATACACTTACAGGTCGAACAGGACGTTACTTGGCGGCTTTCCGCGGAAGAGTTCCTGTGTACTCAATTTGCTATAAACCAAACGTAATGCGCCAATTGGCATTATCGTACGGGGTGGAGGCTGTTTATATGGAACCACGCCAATCGCGCGACCACTTCCTAACCGATGCTATTAGCTTGATGCTTGAACGTAGAAAGATAGCCTCGGAGGATATGGTGCTAATTATCGGTGGTAGCTTTGGACCAAGCAATGGTGCAACCTTTATGGAGATTAGTAAGGTTAAAAACCTACTTCGAAAGTAGATATTGTCATTCCGAACGATAGAGAGGGATTTTCCTTTTTTAATATTAAACAAGTTGGCTTTGAACCATCGAATTATATTAGCATTTATTGTTTTTGGAATAAGTATTCTTCGCGTTAATGCTCAGCAAATGCCTGAGGCCTTCTATCGTCTTCAGGCAGCCATTGATATGCAGGATAGAGCGAAAGCATTACAATGGGCCGATTCCTGTAAGGGAATAAAGCCAATGAAGTATCAGTATTTGATTGGAATTGGCGAGGCTTTCTTGCTTAACGGTAAACATTCCGATGCTATAGAGTATTTTCACAAAGCAGAATCAGCCAGGAGTGGCTCTGCCAGTTTTAAACTTGCTAAAACGTACTGTGCAATTGGCGATACTGCAAATTGCTTTGAATGGTTGAGGAAAAACCTAGAATCGGCTCAAAGGGAGAAAGAAAGCGTTATTCTGCTTGAAGGCGCTTTTGAAAAATACCATAGTTCTATAAGTTGGAAAAATCTCTGGAGTAAAGATTGGTATACCTCGCTCGATAAGGTTATTGCTGAGGCCGAATACTTGAATGCTAACCAAAACTACGAGGAGAGTTTAGAGTTGCTAAATACAAGGATTAAAGGCACAAAGAGCAGGTACACACTTTATGAGTTGCGTGGCGATGCATACTTAAATCTAAACAATCCTTCTGCTGCAGCCGATGACTACTCAATTGCATACAAGAAGAGCCGTAAAAATCCATTGTACCTTGTAAAAATTGCTGAAGCAATGATTGCTAGAAAACAATATCCTCAGGCAATTAAAAAGTTAGATGAGGCAATTGAAAAATCGGGCGGTAATCCAAAGTATCATCTTGTTAGGGCAAAGGCCTACAATGAGATGAATCAACCAGCCAACGGACTACAGGACATAAAGTATTACTTGGAATTTTACCCAAACGACACAAAGGCCATTGAACTTTTATCGCAAAGTGCCTACGATGCAGGACAGTATGTTGATGCACTTTTTGCATTGGCAAAACTTTCAAAAACCAGCCCAAACAACCCAAAGTACAGATACTTGCGAGGATTAACTTACATAAAAACAGAACAACCCCGTTTGGCTATAGTTGAACTGGATTTTGCTATTGCCAATGAGTACAATATTGCAGAAGCATATTTCTATAGAGGAATAGCCTACCATAACCTTGGGGAGATGAAGGAAGCCTGCCGATGCTACTCAATATCGCATCAGTACGGAAAGTTTGAGGCGCAGGAATGGTTGTTCAAGCATTGTAAGAACTAAATTACTTTTTGCAAAAATTTGCCAAAACTCTTGTCACCCGCTCAATATCATAGGTTATTGCTTCAGCAGAGATAGTTGCACCCGAAATAGCGTCAATATTTGTTCCTACGTTAAGTGATTTACTGCCAGCGTAACCTATAAATTGACTTAACCATCCTTTTGCTGTAACCGCATGTCCGTGTGTGGCATTATACTCAACTACTTTTACCATTAATACGGAGGCCTGTTTGTTATAGATAATTACATAATCGAGGTACTCCGATTCATTAATTTCGGTTGAGCAGTGAGTATTGTTGCAAGTAAAAACTCTTCCAGAGTAGTAGTAACCAACAATTTCGGATTTAGAAACGGACTCTATTTCTGTAAAGAACCCGTTCTTGCTCTCATTCAGTGCTTCAATCCTTCGGAATTTTGGATTATCAATATTAAGTAAACGCTTAATATCTTTGCTCAACTTTGAGTCAACAGGGTACTTAAAACCGCTGAAAAGTAAAACTAATCCTATTGCTATTAAGAAACTTCGCATAATAATGATATGAAATTATGGGAACAAGGTGAAGGTGTTATTCTAGCCCTAACCTTGTTCCTAGGTTATGACGGTATTAAAAAGAGACTCCTATTCCAAAATTCAACACTTTACTATATTCATCGGCACTTTTAGGCTTTGTAAACTGTATGTCGGTTTTTACAACTGCACCTTTTGCCAATCTCAGAGTTAAACCTGCGGTTATAGCTGTTACATTGTAGGCATCGTTTTTTGATGCTACGTCGCCAACACTCCAGTGGGTATCATATTTCTCGAAACGTGCAAAAGGCAGTAACTGGTATTTTGTTCCGAGAGGTCTAAGCACATTATAAGCCGCTTCAACATAGTAGCCATACATCGATTCGCCTAAATCGTTAGGAACTCCAGATTTTGCTGTGAAACGATTGTATTCATCGCTGTTTGAAATTGAGGATAAATATAGCTGAGAGCGAAGCTCTAACCCTGCGTAATCGTACTGAGCATCAAAGCCAACCATTGCAAGTCCAACAACAGAAGAATCGGCTTTGGCTAGTGCAGCATTGTCATTCTTTTCTATTCCATTGTAAAGTGGACTCTGTGTTTTGCCATAGTAACCCGATAAGCCTAACTGTAAGCCTTTAATTCCGTAGTAGTGAACTCTACTCGCAAAGTTTGGAGAACTAGCAATAGCCTCGGCACCACGTTGGCGACCCGATCTAAAACCACTCTTTCCGTTAAGCAAGCCAGATGTAGAGTAGCTCTTGAATCCATTTACAATGTAAAATTGATAATCTAGCGATAATGGAATTGAGTTACCCTTGAATCCAACCGCAATTTCGCGCCAGGTTGATGGTGAAATATTGTTGTCGATTAAAGGACGTTCAACGCCATTAAACACATTAGGCTCGTGGTATTCGTTAATGAATCCCATTGGTACAAGAATTAACCCTCCAACTAAGCTGAAATTGCTGTTTAATCGGTGTTGCAAGTATGCTTGTTCAACGTACAATTCCTTCACGTGCTCGTACTCAATTTCCGTCATAAAGCTGGTTTTGTTACTAAAACTATAGCCAAACAGCATAACCATTCTATGAACATCAAGGCTTCCATTGTAGCGTTTATCGCTACTAAAAGGTTGGTTGTAATGCACCTCACCATAACCCCGAATCAACACTTTATTTGTGTTGTTTTCAACTGAATCGATTTGTTGCCCATAGGCAACACCCATAAACATCACGAATAAACCAACTAACGATAGTCTTTTCATCTTTATTTAGATTTAATTAATTTAAATTTGACGATGCAAAGAAACTATCTGTGATAAGAGTATGAAATACCTAAATGTTGGTATTTTGATGTTTAAAGATTCATGAAGAAGGCTACACGAAACATTTGCGCTTGGAATATTAACCTCTAATATCAATTGAACTAGGCTCAATATAACCTTCCATAATAGCATAAATGGTTAAACCCGATGTTGATTTTATCCCAAGTTTTGCAGTGATATTTTTACGATGTGTTATTACCGTATGTATACTTATAAATAGCCTATCAGCAATTTCCTTATTGGACATTCCTAGTGCAACGCATTTAAGAACATCAATCTCCCTAGACGATAATTCGTTATCCTGATTATCTGGAACACTTCTTGAATTTGATAGGATATTCTTTACAAACTCAATAATTCTCTCCGAAGAGAAACTTGTTTCGATAAAGGGTAGATCAATGCCATCTATTTTACTACCGTTATAAATAATAATACCCTTTGGTTTGCTTTTAGCACAAATACCCCCCAACTTCCTAAAATCGTTCAACATATTGGGTTCCAGCAAATATCCGAGTATATCGTTAGCGCTAAAATCCAATCCGGCAAAACTAGTATGTTCAACAACCCTAATACCAGCAATAGTCCGTATTATGGAAGCCAATCCTTTCCGAATAATATCATTCGAGTGAACTACTATTACAACACCATTAACCATTCAGTTCTTCCTCAATTTTAGCGACTACTGGAACTAAAATTTTATCCTCAATTCGAGCGTGATCCTTTAAATCATCCTCAAAACGCTGGAGAGCTAATAGAAAATCGTTGCAGAAATTATCGTTATAGGTGGGTTCTAAATATTTAATAATTAAATTTCGAAGATCCGAGAGTTTTTCATCCAAATCGGTGTGCTCACGCTCAAACGAATGAATGCTATAGTTTACTTTTCGGAATTTATCATTCACCAGATTCAACACATAGGGAAAAACTTGACTTTCCTCATTCTGAATATGCTCAATTAACTCAACCTTATAATCTAAGTAAAACTTCTCAATAAGATGAAGATTTTGAGTGTTTGAACTTTTTAGAAGTAGACTAAGTAGGCGCTCAATTTCAGGAACAGTATACTCAATGTAATATCTATGTGTTTGTTGCAAATAATCTACAATGGAGTTAACGGGCACATTTATTAATCCAGAATCGGGCAAATAATCTGGGTTAATGTAAGTATTAATGATAGCCAAGAAGAACTCGGAGTTTACATTACGCTCCTTGCAGATCTGCTCAACAGTTTTATCTCTAAAACCCAATCTAATGCCAAATCGGTTAATTATTGGGAGAAGATTATAATCGGAAAGAACCAAATCGGCCATCCTGTGTTCGCGGGTAAAAATTGACTTCATCTGTATAAATTAGGTTTGCTCTGTAAACACAAATAGTTGAAAATAGTTCAACGCTAAACGGGTGTATTAATCGATTGTACAAATAATTGATAGGAGAATTTTGGCATTCTAAATAAAAGTTCTATTTTAGTAATAGATTATAAAAAATTAAACATATGGAAATTAAAGGCTCTGCTGTAAAAGCTACACCAGATTTTGTAAAGGCAAATTTCTACAACCGCTATAACGAATGGGTTAAATCGCTACCCGAAACATCGAGGCATATTATCGAACAGCCAATATACGCCACAACTTGGTACTCATTAATGGAATCGGTAATTATTCCAACCCAAAAAGTAGCCGATTTATTTTATGGAGGAGATCATACAATGGCTGCTCGTGAAATTGGAAAATTCAGCTCCGATGTTGCCCTTAAAGGTATTTATAAGATATTTGTCAGGATCAGCTCTCCACATTTTGTGTTGAGCCGTGCGTCCAACATTTTCTCCACATATTACCAACCCGCAGATATTAAAGTAATTGAGTCGGCCGAAAAGAAAACAGTTCTTCAATTGGCCAAATTTCACCCAAACGAGAAATTAATTATGGAGCGGATTGCTGGTTGGATTGAGCATACCCTTGAAATAACGCTAAAATCGCCATTAAAAGTTGAAGTTGAGAATAAGGTGGAAGGCAATCAACTTTCATCAAAGATTACTGCTATGTGGGATTAAAACAAATCATATTAATATTTTTACAACTCATCCCGATGATTCAACAGCTCATCGGGATTTTTTTTTAATAGAAATTTGGATGCTGCAATTTTGTTTCCGAAACAATGTAAAAGACGGAAACAATGAAAAACTTATTATCAGCAGCATTAATAATCGTTTCGATAAGTGTTAATGCTCAAGTTATAGTTAAAGGAAAAATTACCGATAAAAATGGAAGTCCTTTAGTTGGCGCCAACATTATAATTAAAGGAACTTACGATGGAACTATAACTGATTCCATTGGAAACTATTCTTTAAAAGTAAATACCGAAAACTCCACACTGATTGCAACCTATATGGGTTATATCAATCAGGAGATTCCGGTAAATACTGCAAAAGGTCAAACAGAAATTAACTTTAAGCTTAAGGAGAGTGCTAATCAGATTGAGGGTGTTGTAATATCGGCTGGCACATTCGAAACTGCCGATAGAAAAAGAAGCGTAACACTACAACCACTCGATATTGTTACAACTCCTAGCGCCACTGGCGATATTTACGGAGCGTTAACTTCGCTACCAGGGACAGCAACCATTGGCGAGGATGGCCGTCTATTTGTTCGCGGTGGCGATGGTTACGAGAGCAAAACCTTTATTGATGGTTTACTCTCAAAGAAACCATACAGTTCCAACGTTCCCGATTTACCCAGCCGTGGACGTTTCTCACCATTCCTTTTTAGCGGAACAACATTCAGCACTGGAGGTTACTCTGCAGAGTATGGCCAGGCTCTATCGTCGGCACTAATATTAAACTCTAATTCACTACCACAAAAAAACCAAACGGATATTTCGTTGATGACTGTTGGTGGTGGTGTTACCCAAACAATCAAGTCCGAAAACTCTTCAATATCGGCTGGTGTTGAGTACTTTAACCTTGCTCCATACTCAAAACTTACCACCCAACGTTTTGAGATGAATAAATACCCTGAGTCTGTTGGATTAACATTAGTTGCTCGTCAAAAAATTGGCGATCATGGAATGTTGAAACTCTTCAGCACTTACTCAGGAACAGAGTTCGGCTTAAAATACCCCGATTTAACAACTCCGGGCTCAATGTCGAATATTGCCCTTAAAAACAAGAATAACTACTCTAACCTATCGTACACAGACAAATTTGGTAAAGGGTGGACTTTAAAAAGTGGGATGGCCTTTACTTATGATAAAAATAACCTCAACCTACAGGCGTTCCAGGTAAATGAATCGAACAAAAACCTACAGGCAAAAATCACCTTAAAGAAGAGTTTTAGCGAGAATGCATCGGTACTGTTTGGAGCCGAGGAGACATTCAACAGTTTCAATCAGGATTATACCGAAACTGCAACCACTTTCAGCAACAATAGCCATTTCGATGATTTTAACTCGGCTGTGTACGCTGAGGGCGATTATCGGCCAATCGCCAAATTAGCCCTTAGAGCAGGAGTTAGAGGTGAGCATAGCAGTTTGCTGAACAAATCGAATGTAGGAGCACGACTATCGGCTGCTGTAAAAATCACAAACTCGTCGCAAATATCGCTTGCATACGGAAACTTTTATCAAACACCCGAGGAGGATTTACTACGCTTTACCCATAACTTGAGTTTTGAAAAAGCCGACCACTATATTGCCAACTACCAATGGGAAAAAAGTAATAGGATATTTAGAATTGAAGCCTACAGAAAGAATTACAAAGATTTGGTAACCTACAACCCAAATGAGTACTGGAATGGCGATTTCTACAAGAATTCAGGAGGAGGACACTCACAGGGTATTGATGTATTCTACCGCGACCGAATGACATTTAGAACACTTGAATTCTGGATTTCATACTCCTACGTGGACTCTAAACGAAAGTATCGTTACTACCCTGAAATGGTAACACCATCTTTCGCACCAACTCACTCGGCCAGTTTTGTGGCAAAGAAATGGGTGCAAAGCATTACCACACAGTTTGGGCTATCGACCACGTTCTCAACCGGTCGCCCTTACAATAACCCAAATAGCACAGAGTTTATGGATGGCCGTGCACCGTTTTACCACGATATCAGCATAAACTGTAGCCATTTACGAACAATCTTTGGGAAATCGGCAATTATCTACGCATCGATAAATAATTTATTGGGTCGCGATAATATATACGGCTACCGTTACTATAGCCAACCCAACACTGATGGAGTCTACGAGGCCTTTCCGCTCAAAAACGATAGTAAAAGGTTCTACTTCGCGGGAATATTCATAACACTCTAAACTGATAATTAATGGGTTAATAAGTTATTAAGAGAATAAGTTATTAGGTCAATTTACCAACAGTTTAATCAATAAATCACCAGACAACACATTAAATCAATCACTTAATCACATAATTACTCAATTACATAATCACTTAATTACATAATCACTTAATTACATAATCACTTAATCAATCAACAACAATGAAAAAAACAATTTTAACAGCAGCAGTTCTAATGGTATTAGGAACTGCAATGGCACAACAACCAAGTTATGAAAACGCTATGCTCGAAACCTTAACAATGTACGATAGCGCTAAAACAACTACTGATCTACAAACATTAGCAAGCAGATTCGAGAGAATAGCAACAACTGAAACATCCAAGTGGGAGCCACTCTACTACCATGCATTCCTCAACATCAACCTAAGCTTTAGGGAAAAGGATGGTGACAAGAAAGATGCTTTGTTGGATATAGCACAAAAAAGTATTGATAAAGCACTAGAGGTAAATGGCGATAAGTCGGAACTTTATGCACTACAGGGTTTTCTTTATCAGGGTAGAATTCAGGTTAACGCAATGCGTGGCATGACCTACTCGCAAAAAGCATCGGAAATACTTGAAAATGCTGTAAAGGAAAACCCAAAGAATCCAAGAGCACTATTCCTACTAGGTCAGAATATTTACTATACCCCAAAAATGTTTGGTGGAGGAGTAAAAAATGCATTACCTAAATTTCAGGAAGCAAAGGCATTGTTCGAAAACGAGAACGGGAAGACTGGCATTGCACCTAAATGGGGTGCAAAAGCGAATCAACGAATGATTGATTCGTGCAACAAAGAAAATAGTTAACTTTGATAGGCAATAACACCCCTAAAGGGTTACAAACCCTTTAGGGGATTATAAAAACATTGTAACAGAACCCAATTTATAAAAATATGAATCCTAAGGAAATTAGAAAATTTATAGTCCGCCAACTTATTGATATAGCAATAGCACTTGTTCTTAGTGGATTTGTAACTTATGCTTTTGCTGGCAACTATCTTTTTAGCAATTTCAGCACCACATATAAAAATCTACTTTTTGGATTCAGCATTGGATTCTCTCTATGGAAAGGAAATCAGTTTATTGGCTTTATAGGTGATATGTATTTCCCATGGGAGAAAAACCCTAAACGGACTCTACTTGTAAATTCAATTTCATCTATAACATTCACCATAATTGATATTTTTGCAGTCAACTATTTGTACCTTAGGTTTGTATTCAATGTTGATATATTTGACAATCCAAGCCGATGGATTTGGCAAATGGTAATAACACTATTAATATCACTCCTAATAACCATAAGTTTTTACCTTGCCTATTTCTTTAAATGGTGGAGAATTGCGACCGTAAACGAGGAGAAACTAAAACAGGAGGCAATTCAGCTCCGTTACGATGCACTTAAAAGTCAAGTAAATCCGCACTTTCTTTTCAATAGTTTAAGCGTACTAAGTTCATTGGTCGATACTGATACTGCAAAGGCAAAGCAATTTATCCAGCAATTCTCAGATATTTACCGTTACGTTCTCGACCAAAAGGATAAAGAATTGGTTGCCTTGGATGAGGAAATTCGGTTCGTAAAATCATATATCAACTTACACGAAATGCGCCACGACGAGAGTTTAAAAATATCTATCGATATTGATAATCTTTCGGGATTCATTATTCCTCTATCCCTTCAAACCCTTTTGGAAAATTGCTTTAAGCACAATATAATATCTGAAGAAAAGCCACTTTCAGTAAAACTCTGGAGGGAAAACAATTACATCATTGTTCAAAACAACCTACAAAAACGCAGAGTTATTCAAGATTCTAACGGAATAGGACTCGAAACAATTAGCAAAAGGTACGAGTACATATCGCAGCATCCTATGGAAATTGTTCAGGACGAGAGTCATTTCACCGTTAAAGTTCCAATTATTAAATCTATCTCATAGAAAATGAAGTATTTAATACTACTATCAGTACTATTTTTCGTTTCTGAATTTCTACTGATGCTTGTAAAGCGTTCGAAGAAAATAGAACGGAAACGTCAAAACGATAAGGGTTCACTAGTTTTGCTCTGGGTAGTTATAACCATTTGCTTTACTTTTGGCTTTATGTTTGCCAGCTATAGAACTTGGACTCTTATTAATTATGCAATTGCGATTTTAGGCGTTATGGTAATTCTTGCAGGAGCAATTATTCGTTGGATTTCAATCATTCAGTTAAGTAGTGCTTTTACAGTTAACGTTGCCATAGGAAATAACCACAAACTCAAAACCGATGGGGTTTACAAGTATGTTCGTCACCCCAGTTACCTTGGACTCTTGCTTATAATGTTTGGATTCTCGGTTAGTATGAATAGCTATATCTCTATTTTGATTATTACAATTCCGATGTTGCTAGTAATTCTTTACAGAATTAAGGTTGAAGAGGAAATTCTACTCGCAGAATTTGGGAATGATTATTCTAACTACAAAAACAGAACAAAAAAACTTATTCCTTGGGTTATTTAAAATTCAAAAAACCTAGCTATGAAGCACTTAAACCTAGCAATATTTATAGCAGTAATGCTAATTACCAACTCATTGTATGCTCAAAGCAAACATTCCTGCTCAACATTTCAAATATCATCGGGCGATACAATTGTTGTTGGACACAATTTGGACGATTACTTTACTGTGCCCGGAATTGTTGTAGTAAATCCACGGAATATCCAAAAGGAGAATATTTCGTGGTACGATTTAAGAAAAGGCAAAAAGGATGATCAACCACGAATTACATGGAAATCTAAATATGGCTCAATAACCTACAACACATTTGGCCGAGAATTTATTGATGGTGGTATAAATGAAGCAGGGCTTTACGTAGGCGAAATGACCTTGATGGAGACAGAATACTACACCGACCATTCTAAACCAACCTTTTACCACTGTTTCTGGATGCAATACCTGCTCGACAACTACGCAAGCGTAAATGAAGTGATAGAAAACTTAACCACCGTTTGTATTGATGGTCATAGCCGCTGGCATTTCTTTATAGCCGATAAAACTGGCGATGTTGCTACAATTGAATTCATTAAAGGCAACCCAATTATTCATAGGGGCGAAAATTTACCGCACAAGATTCTGTGTAACTCAACCTACAGCAGCGATTTAGATTCACTTAAACTTTACAAAGGATATGGAGGGGAGAGAATAATTGATATTAACGATAAGGAAAACACAAAACGTACAGTTAGAGCAACCGAACTAATACGAATTTTTAACGAAAATAAACCTAAACCAATTGTCGAATATAGTTTCGATATGCTTTCATCGCTTAATCTTGGCAATAATCAGTGGCAGGTAGTTTGCGATTTAACCAACCAAAAAATTTACTTCAAAACAATTCTTTGCAGTAAAATTAAGTATACTAGCATTAATGAATTTAATTTTGATACAAGCAATCAACTTTACCTAGATATACACAGCGATTTAGAGAATGATATTACAGGTAATTTTAAGCCGCTCTCAGCCAAAGCAAATATAAAGATAGTTCGAAAAACTTGTTGGGCAATTGATTTTGGATTCTTTGGGAATATCTTTATGAAGCCATTTGTTGTTCTTTTTATAGGATCGAAAATGAGCAACTATACCAGTGAGTTTTACTTAAAAGAGTAACCTTTCATCATTTTATTGAAAAAGAATATCTTATGAACTATATTATTGCCGAGGATGAAAAGTTGACCGCCGACAGGTTAAAAATGATGATTACGTTGCTGCGACCAAGTTATAAATGCCTTGCAGTGTTTGACTCTGTATCATCGGCAGTTAAATGGCTAAAACAAAATCCTCATCCTCAACTTGCTTTTTTCGATATTCAACTGGCCGATGGCATTAGCTTCGAGATTTTTGAACAGGTAAAAATCGATTTTCCGGTAATATTCACCACTGCATATAACGAGTATGCGCTTAAAGCATTCAAGGTTAACAGTATCGATTATCTGCTTAAGCCCGTGAATGAGAATGAGCTAAAAACGGCTATCGATAAATTTGAAAACACCAGAAACACCGCTACAACCATTGATTCAAGCCAAATTACAACGCTGATAAACCAACTAAGCAACAGCTATAAATCGAGGTTTTTGGTGAAGGTTGGCGAGCACCTTAAGATGATTAACTGCAGCGATATTGCCTTTTTTCATAGCATGGAAAAATCTACTTTCATACGCAACACCGAGGGGCGCGACTACGCCATTGACCAAACACTCGACCAAATTGAACTGATTGTAAATCCAACGGAATTTTACCGTGTAAACCGCAGCTGTATTATTGGAATAAACTCCATTCGCGATATTGTGGCCTACTCCAACAGTCGCCTCAAAATAGTTCCAACTGTAAAAGTCGACGAGGATATAATTGTCAGCCGCGAGCGCGTATCGGGGTTTAAGGAGTGGTTGGAACGGTAAGATTTCTTGCGCTGTAAAAATACCGGTTGCACGCATGAACAAGTGGATTTCATTTGCATCTCTTACTTTTTCCATGATGAAAAAGTAAGCAAAAAATCTAGGCAAAACTATGGTTATTCGCCCTATCGGGCTCATGAGGGCTTCGCCGTTCCTCCCGCCCTGCTGTAAGTCTAGAATTTCTGCAAAAGTAGGC